>NZ_JBHTSF010000069.1:0-45446 GCF_042795295.1 Streptomyces sp. NPDC056486 | reverse complement strand
CCCCCGTGGGGCCGCCACCCTCCTCGCTCGCCTGCCCGTATGTCTGCCAGTGGGCACGCCGTGCCGCCTTGCCCGGCGCAGGGTGTGCCGTGTCAGTCGTCGACGGCGTCGAGCACGTCACCCAGATCCACGAACTTGAAGTCCGTGGAAGGCCTTTCGGGATCGCCGGGCGCGTCGTGACCGTCCTGCACGACGAGCAGTCCGTGCGGGTACGTGGCGCCGAGCGGCTCGTTCAGTGCCGCGGCGCCGTCGCATTCCTCGGAGCCGTCGAGCGCGGAGGAGGCGGCGGTGACGCGGAAGCCGCCCTCGTACTCGTTGCGGTCGGACAGTTCACGGTCGTAGGCGGCGAAAGTGTTGTCACCCTGGCTGGAGGCCAGCAGATAGCCGTCGCCGTCGTCCTGGTTCAGCAGCGTCAGACCCTCGACGTCGGCCTTGAGATGCTTGCCGCCATAGCCGGGGTCGGCGCCCGCGACGCACTCCTCGGTCGATTCGTCGTACGTACCCGGCACGCCGAACTCGCGCACTTTGTCGGCCAGTTGTGGCTTGCCGGTCAGGTCGGCGCGGATCCGCCAGATGCCGACGTCCTCCTGGCCCGCGTACAGCGTGCCGTTGGCCGGATCCACGGCCATCCCCTCCACCTGCGGCAGTTCGCCGGGCTCGCCGCACGGCGACCACGAAGTGCCGTTCGGCAGGCGGAAGTCGGCGGGCAGGTCGAGCGTGCGGACCTTGCGGTAGCCGACCGTGCCGTTGCTCTTCGGGGTCAGCTCAAGAAGCGCTATGCGGGTCCGTTCCCGCTGGCTGACCAGGGCGTAGGACCGGCCCGTCGACGGGTCCGTCCACGTCGCGAGCCCGTACGCGGTGCGCTGTTCGTTGATCTCCTCCTGCGAGGACGAGAAGACGGGTGCCGCGGACGGGTCGGTGACATCGGCGAGCGGGCCGCCCGCGCGATTCCGGTCGATGCGGTAGACGCGCAGCCGGTCGCTGCCGCGGTCACTGGTCACCGCCAGGTCCGCGCGGCCCGACGGCAGGCGCAGACCGTGCACCAGGTCGACGTTGTTGAAGCGGCCTGGCGCGTCATCGGGGCCCGGCGCGGCTGGCGCCGGAACGGACTGCACCTCGCGCGCGTGGAGGTCGTACACGCGAAGGCCGCCCTGCTTGGCGGTGGCGACGACCAGGCTGCGGTCCGGGTCGGCGGGGTTGCGCCAGATCGCCGGATCGTCGGCGTCGGCGTCGCCGCCCGCTTCGTCGTCGTGCAGGGCGGGGGTCTCGGCGCGCGGCTCGACGGCGGGCAGTGCCGTGGCCGCGAGGGCGCCGGAGCTCAGGGGCACGGTCGCGGCGATGGCCGCGAGAGCCGTGACAAGGGCGAGTCGGCCGTAAGAGGGCCGTTTTCTGCGGGACTTGGCCATGGAGGGGATCCTCTCTGTCATGGGTCTGTCAGGTGCAGTGTTACGGGCGAGTAATGACAGAGAGCACTCTGTGATCTTGCCGTGAAGGGTTCCTGACCGGTATGGCGTCGCCCAGCGGGCCGCAAGGTGAACGGACGGTGTCGCCCCCTCACGGCTGTTTGCAGGCCGGGCGGCTGATTCGTTGCCCCGTCAACTGCCTGCTGCCGCGCCGCCGGGGTGACCGCCGCCACGGCCCGTTCGGGGGTGCCCGACCGCGTCCGCCCGAGTAGGGTCGGGGGCTGCGTGATGGCTGACGGCCGCACCCCGGCCTCCCGGCCCTTGTGAGGGCTCATGCGTACGTGGCTTTCCCGGCCCCACCCGGGAAGGGCGCACCGCATGCGCACGTACGGGAAATTCTCCGTACGCGCAGGGCACCGGGATGCGGCTCCGACGTCTCTCACGGGCAGTACGACCCACCAGCAGTGCAGTACGTCTCACCAGCAGTACAGCGGACCCCCGGGTCCGTACCCCCACACAAAGAGTCGCGCGTGCGCGGCCGCAGATCAGGAGCACCAGTGCAGGGCATCCCCCACATAGCCAGCACACCGCACGACGGGCGATTGTCGTCCACACCCCCGTGCCCGCCGAGCGCGCCCGGACGGGCACAGCACACGAGCCGGGACATGGCGCAGCGCATGCCGCACCGGGCGGCGGCGCCCCGCATGCCCCCGGTGGCACGGCGTCCCCGGCCCGCCGAACCCCAGATCCCGGTCTTCATCGATCATTCGGGCTGGCGCAGGCGGATGCTGCAAGGCATGGCACTGGTCGTCGGCGTCGCCTGCCTCGGGTATCTGGTGTTCGTCGGCACGCTGATCAGCGGACTGCAGCAGTCCGTGGGCACGCAGCCGCCGAGTACGAACGCACCTGCGCCTTCCGGCCCGGACGCCGGTCAGCCTCCGGCCGGCAGATCAGCCCCGCCGCCGGCCGGAGGCCTGAAGCAGTGAGCCGGCGCGCTGAGGGCGTCCGTCGCCCGCCGCGCGGACACTGGCTCGTGCTCCTCCTTGTCCTCCTGGTGGTCGCCGTCACCCTCCTCTTCGAGGGCTGGACGACCCACCAGGTCGACGCCGCACGCACCAAACCGCTCTGCACCCGGCCGATCCCGCGCCAGGCGGACGACGGGAAGCCGCTGCTGAGGTTCGGCCCGACGGGGGCGGCCGCCACCACGGCCATGCCGCCGAGGACCGTCGCGCTCACCTTCGACGGCGGGCCCGACCCCGAGTGGACGCCGCGCCTGCTCGACCTGCTGCGC
Organism: Streptomyces sp. NPDC056486; assembly: GCF_042795295.1. Classification (NCBI taxonomy): domain Bacteria; kingdom Bacillati; phylum Actinomycetota; class Actinomycetes; order Kitasatosporales; family Streptomycetaceae; genus Streptomyces; species Streptomyces sp. NPDC056486. The sequence goes on along the minus strand of NZ_JBHTSF010000069.1, from coordinate 42,752 downwards.
AGGCACCACGCACGCGCGACCTTCTTCGTCTACGGGAAGGACGCGGCCCAGCACCCCAAGCTGTTGCGGCGGATCGTTCGCGAGGGCCACGAGATCGGCTCGTACACCTACAGCGGCGGCGACCTCGGTGTCGCGTCGCCGCTGCGCGCACGCCTCGAACTGTCGCTCACCCAGAGCGCTCTCGCGGGTGCGGCAGGCATCAACACCACCCTGCTGCGGCTGCCGCACACCACGGCCGCGGACACGCTCTGCGGCCCCGAGTGGACGGCCGCGCAGGACGCGGCGGGGCAGGGGTACCTGGTGGTCGCCTCCGACTACAAGGACCGCAAGCCGTGGCGTGGCCTCGTCTCGCAGCACAGCCAGACCGACCTGGGCTACCGCGAGGCCGAGGATCTGCTGCGGGACCGCAGCGTGAAGCGGTTCACCACCGTGAGCGGCGGCCTCGGCCGTCCCTCCTTCGTCGAGCAGGTCCCGGTCGCCCAGGAGGTCAAGGGCGTGGGCCTGCTCTGGTCGCAGCGGCTCGGGCAGGCCTTCCTCACCGTCATGGTGTGGACACTGACCCTCACCGGTGTGCTCGGCGTCCTGCGGATGCTCCTGTTCATGCTGTTCGCCCGGCTCCACGTGCGCAGGCTCCACCGGTACCGGCCCGGCGCACCACGCCTTCGCGAGGTGCGGGACCCGGTGACGGTCCTTGTGCCCGCGTACAACGAGGAGGCCGGCATCGCCTCCACCGTGTACTCGCTGCTCGCCTCCACCCACCCGCACTTTCAGATCATCGTGATCGACGACGGCTCGACCGACGCCACCGCCGACATCGCCGAGGGCATCGACGATCCGCGGGTGACGGTCATCCGGCAGCCCAACGGCGGCAAGCCGAGCGCCCTCAACACCGGTCTGGGGTACGCCAGGCACGACATCGTCGTCATGGTCGACGCGGACACCATCTTCGAGCCCGAGGCCCTTGCCCGCCTGATCCAGCCGCTCGCCCACCCGGCGGTCGGTGCCGTCAGCGGCAACACCAAGGTCGGCAACCGGCGCCGTCTGCTCGGCAAATGGCAGCACCTGGAGTACGTACTCGGCTTCAACCTCGACCGGCGGATGTTCGAGGTCCTTGAGTGCATGCCGACGGTGCCGGGGGCGATCGGCGCCTTCCGCAGGGACGCGCTGATGGGCGTCGGTGGGGTCAGCGACGAGACCCTGGCCGAGGACACCGACCTCACGATGGCGCTCTGGCGGGCAGGATGGCGCGTCGTCTACGCGGAGTCCGCGGTCGCCTGGACCGAAGTGCCCAGCTCGCTGCGGCAGTTGTGGCGTCAGCGCTACCGCTGGTGCTACGGCACCCTCCAGTCGATGTGGAAGCACCGTCACGCGGTGACGGAGGTCGGCCCCGCCGGACGCTTCGGCCGTCGCGTGCTGCTCTACGTCACGCTGTTCCAGATCGTTCTTCCGCTGTGCGCGCCGGTCGTGGACATGTTCGCCCTGTACGGGGCGCTGTTCCGTGACCCCTTGGAGGCAGGCCTCGTCTGGTTCGGTTTCCTCTCCGTCCAGTTGATCACCGCCGCGTACGCGCTGCGGCTCGACCGCGAGCGGCTGCGCGTGCTGTGGGTGCTGCCGCTCCAGCAGTTCGTCTACCGGCAGTTGATGTACCTGGTGGTCATCCACTCCGTGACCACGGCGCTGCTCGGCACCCGCCTGAAGTGGCACAGCATGCACCGCACCGGAACCGCCGATCCGTATCTGCTCGAAGCGCCGTCCGGAGAGATGTCCGGAGAGGCGTCCGTAGAGACGCCTGCAGAGATGCCCGTGGAGACCAAGGGAGTTGACCATGTCGGACGCGCTTGACCAGCGGGCCGAAGAGGGCCTCTACGCGGAGGCCCCGGAAGGCTCCTCCACCGCGCGTGAGCGTTTCGCCGACCGCCCGAGCTCCCACTACGGGCCCCGGCGCGCCCACGCCCGGCAGTCGAAGAAGCGAAAGCGGCTACGACGGGTGGTGCTCGTCCTGCTGGCCTCCGTGGTCGTCGCGGCGGGCGGCACGTACGGCTGGGCCGAGACGCGGCTCGACCGTGACGTCGACCTGGGCGCGTACGGGGACCGTCCGCCGCCCGGCGAGGGCACCAACTACCTCGTCGTGGGCTCGGACAGCCGCGACGGGCTTTCCGACGGCGACGTACAGGACCTGCACGCCGGAGGGGGCGGCGGGCGGCGCACCGACTCGATGATGCTGCTGCACACCGGGGCGAACGGAAGCAGCATGGTCAGCCTGCCGCGCGACTCCTGGGTCACTCTGCCCGGCCGCCTCGACACGACGACGGGCAAGACGAAGCGGCCCGAGGGAGACAAACTGAACGCCGCTTTCTCCTACGGCGGACCCGAACTCCTCGTGCACACCGTGGAGCAGAACACCGGCCTTCGCATCGACCACTACGCGGAGATCGGCTTCGCCGGGTTCGTGAACATCGTCGATGCCATCGGCGGCGTCCGGATGTGCCTGGACCGGGACATCAAGGACGAGAAGTCGGGCGCCGACCTGCGCAAGGGCTGTCACACCCTGAGCGGTAAGCAGGCGCTGGCCTTCGTCCGCCAGCGGCACCAGGAGAGGGAGGGCGATCTGGGCCGGTCGAAGAACCAGCAGAAGTTCCTGTCGACCCTCGCCCACCAGGCCGCCAGGCCAGGCACCCTCTTCGACCCGACGGAGATCGGCCCGGCCATGCAGGCCGGTCTTGACACGCTCATCGTCGACAAGGACATGAGCCTGCGCGATCTCAGCGAGATGTTCCGCGCCGTGCAGAGCGTCTCGGGCGGAGCCGGCAAGCGGATCAACGTGCCCGTGTCCGGCTTCGGCGTCCCCACCTCCAAGGGCAACGTACTGAAGTGGGACGCCAAGAGGTCGACCCGCCTCTTCGACGAGCTGCGGCACGATCGCCCCGTGACGGAGACGGGGAAGTCGGCCCGCTAGCGGCGATGGTGGACGAGTTCGCCCCGTTCAACCTCAAGTCCCGGCGGTCTTGGTCTCCGTCCCGTTCATGGCCTGGGTCTTGATGAGCGGCGCGTGGTGCCGCGGTCTTCCCTGTGCAGGCCTGACAGGCCTGCACAGGCGCGGTCTTCACCAGCTGATTCCGGCCGCCACCGGCCGGTGATCGCTGCCGGTGGCCGGCAGTACCCACGAGCTGTCCGGCTCCACGCCCCGGACCAGGATCTGGTCGATCCGCGCCACCGGGAACTTCGCCGGCCAGCTGAAGCCGAAGCCGTCCCCGGCCGAGTCCTGGGCCGAGCGCAGGTGCGAGGTGATACCGGCGAACGCGCGGTCGTCCATGGTGCCGTTGAGGTCACCGAGCAACACCACCCGCTCGTTGTGCTCGGCGGCGACGGCCTTGGCGAGCGCCTGCGCGCCGCGGTTCCGGTCGTCCGTCTCAAAGCCGTTTCTGGGAAACACCCGCACGGACCCCAGGTGGGCCACGTACACCGCCAGCGGACCCCGGTCCGTGGCCACCGTGGTGCGCAGCGCCCGGTTGCCGGCCATCTTGGCCTCGGTCGGCTTGGTGTCACCCAGCGGTCCGACGTCCTGCCCGGTGTCGACCGGCCGGGTGTCCGACAGCGGCAGCTTGCTCCACAGTCCGACCGTGCCCTGCACCGTGTGGTGCGGATACGCCTTCGCCAGTTCCTTCTCGTACAGCGGCTTCGCCTGCGGGGTGACCTCCTCCAGGCCCAGCACGTCCGCGCCGGACGCGGCCAGGTCGCGGGCGGTGCCTGCCGGGTCGGGGTTGTCGGCGTCGACGTTGTGACCGGCCACGGTGAGATCGCTGCCCGTGGAGTGGGACTTGTCGATGAGCAGCCCGCCGAAGAGGCTCAGCCACGCGACGACCGGTAGCAGCAGCGCGAGAACCGCGGAGGCGGAGCGGCGCCACAGAGCCCCGGCGAGCAGCACCGGGATGAACAGGCCGAACCACGGCAGGAAGGTCTCCACCAGGCTGCCGAGGCCCCCGCGGTCCGTGAACTGTGCGTGCAGCAGCATGAGCAGGCCGAGCAGCAGCGCAAGCGCCGCGAGCACCAGGCCGCGTTTCCAGGGCCCGGGACGGGCGGAGGCGCGGAGCGCCCGGCGGTCGGCGTCCTCCTGCCCGGTCTGCTCCGCCGTGTCGACCTGCACGATCGTCTGTCCTGGCTCACTACCGCTCACTTCTGCATCCTCGGGTCCTGGGTGGGGTCGGCGTACGTCTGCGGGCAGCCGTCATCGATCGCCTCGGAGCGCAGCTCGTAGTGCCAGGGTTCGTTCCGGTAGATCTGGCAGAGCCCGTGCTCGGTGCCGTGTTCGGAGAGCCACGCCGTCGCGTTGGAGCGCCCGATGTCGACCGCCTTCCCCGACACGTGAGGAGACGTCTTGGCGGTGGCCACCCACCGGGCTGCCTCGGCTTCGGACCCGTACTTGGAGACCGCCTCGCGAAGAAGCCGGCCCTGGTATTCCGGGGAACGCCAGCCGCTGTTGACGTAGAGGGGAAGCCCGTCGCCCTCGGCGTCCTTCGCAGCCTCGCGGAGGGCCTCGAGTAAATCCGGATCGAGGTTGGCGACAGCCGGAATGTCTTCGTCGAAGACTGTCGTGCCGTCGGGGACGGCACCGTCGGCCTTGCCCAGCGATGCGGCAGGGGAAGACGAGGAAGAAGAGGAGAACGAGGAAGACGGGGAATTCTGCGCCTGATAGCCGAGGGTCGCGGCCGTCGCCGCTGCGGCGGCCATGAGGCCGACAACGAGACGCCGTTGAATACGGGAAGTCGTTGTTCGCGCAGATGACAGGGTGGCAGATGACAGGGTGTTGGTGTGATTCATGCCGCCAGTCAAGGCAGCGCGGCGTTGCCGGCACGTATGGGAATTTCGATATGCCGACGATATGTGCAGGCTCGTAGCATCGAGAGCATGCGTGTGCTGATCGTCGAGGACGAGCCCTTTCTGGCAGAAGCAATTCGCGACGGTCTGCGCCTGGAAGCGATCGCGGCCGACATCGCGGGTGACGGCGACACCGCCTGGGAACTCCTGAGCGTCAACGCCTACGACATCGCCGTCCTCGACCGCGACGTCCCGGGGCCGTCCGGTGACGAGATCGCCCAACGCATCGTCGCCTCCGGCAGCGGCATGCCGATCCTCATGCTCACCGCGGCCGACCGTATCGACGACAAGGCGTCCGGGTTCGAACTCGGCGCCGACGACTACCTCACGAAGCCCTTCGAACTCCAAGAACTCGCGCTCAGGCTCAGAGCACTCGACCGCAGACGCGCCCACCACAGGCCGCCCGTACGAGAGATCGCGGGTCTGCGGCTCGACCCGTTCCGCCGCGAGGTCTACCGGGACGGCCGCTTTGTCGCGCTGACCAGGAAGCAGTTCGCCGTGCTGGAAGTCCTCGTCGCCGCCGAAGGCGGTGTCGTCAGCGCCGAGGAACTCCTGGAACGCGCGTGGGACGCGAACGCCGACCCGTTCACCAACGCCGTGCGCATCACCGTCTCGGCACTGCGCAAACGGCTCGGCGAGCCCTGGACCATCGCCACCGTGCCGGGCGTCGGCTACCGCATCGACTCCGGATGTGAGGGAGAGGAACGTGGATGAGCAGCCTGGTGTGAGCGTCCGCGTCAAACTGACCCTCAGCTACGCCGGATTTCTCATGCTGGCCGGCGCGCTGCTATTGGCGGCGGTATGGGTGTTCCTCCTGCGGTACGTCCCCGACCGGGCCATGCTCATCAACCCCGACGACAACCCCGACGGCGTCTTTCCCGTCAGGTACCAACTCCTGCGCGTCTTCGCCCCGAGGGCGGCCGGGGTCATGGCGATCCTGCTGGTTTTCGGCCTAGGGGGAGGGTGGCTCCTCGCCGGCCGCATGCTCGCCCCGCTGACCCGCATCACACACGCCACCCGCATGGCCACCGCCGGATCACTCTCGCACCGCATCCGTCTCGCCGACAGGAACGATGAGTTCCGAGAACTCGCCGACGCCTTTGACGCGATGCTCGCCCGGCTCGAATCGCACGTCGCAGGACAGCAGCGATTCGCAGCCAACGCCTCTCACGAGTTGCGCACCCCGCTGGCGATCTCGAAGGCCCTGCTCGACGTGGCCCGCACCGATCCGCACCACGACACCGGTGAACTCCTCGACCGCCTCCACGCCGTCAACACCCGGGCCATCGACCTCACCGAGGCGCTGCTCCTGCTCAGCCGCGCCGACCAGCGGTCCTTCACCCGCGAAGACGTCGACCTGTCCCTCATGGCGGAAGAAGCCACCGAGACACTCCTGCCCCTCGCGGAACAACACGGCGTAACCCTCGACACCAGCGGTGACATCGCCCCCACGAGCGGATCGCAGGCGCTCCTGCGGCAGCTGACCACGAACCTCGTGCACAACGCGATCATCCACAACCTGCCTGAACGGGGCGGCGTATGGATTCATACGGGCGTCCATACGGGCGTCCATACCGGCGTCCATATCGGCGTCCGCCCCAGGACAGTGGTGCTCACTGTCGAGAACACCGGCGAGAAGATCACCCCGGAGATGGCATCGACGCTCGCCGAACCGTTCAGGCGCGGCACCGAACGTCTCCACGCCGATCACGTGGGCGTCGGCCTCGGCCTGGCGATCGTCCAGACCATCACGCGAGCACACGACGGAACGCTCACCCTCACCCCGCGCCCCGCCGGCGGGCTCCGTATCACTGTGGAACTGCCCGCGACGGCCCCGCAGCGTTGAGGTCGTCCGTCCACCGGGCCGGGTCATAGTACTCCGCCGGTGGATGGCCGAAGTTGCCCCCTGTGAAGCCACGACTCCCGAGCGGCATGTTTGCATATGTCCATGATCATTAGCCCACAGCAAACATCCGAGCCGCAGACGTACCTGGACCGCATCCTGGAGCGCTGGCACAAGGACGAGGACGCCGAGGCGCTCGTCCAGGGTGCACAGCGGCTGACCCGGGGGGAGGCTCGGCGGCGGCTGTTCAGGTTGGGGCACGCACTGCGCGGACAGGGGCTCGAACCCGGCGACGGCGTGGGGCTGTTCCTGGCCAACCGTGTGGACTCCGTCCTGGTGCAGCTCGCTGTCCATCTCATCGGCTGCCGCGTCGTGTTCCTGCCGCCCGAGCCGGGACCCGGCGAGCTCGCCGCGCTGGTCGAGCAGTCCCGGGCGCGCGCCGTGGTCACCGACCCGCTCTTCGCCCAGCGGGCCGCCGACGCGGCCGGCCGCAGCGTCCACGCGCCTGTGCTGCTCAGCCTCGGGCCCTGCGAGCAGGCGTGCACGGACCTGCTGGCCCTGGAGGCCGAGTTCCCTGCGGTGCGCCCCGAGGGTGTGCCCGCCCCGGGAGCTGACGAGGCCGTCACCGTTCTCTACACCGGCGGCACCCTGGGCCGCCCCAAGCTGGCCGCGCACAGCCACCGGCTCTACGACGCGCTGGTGGACCTGGCGGAGAACGCCCCGCAGGACTCCCGCCCCGCCGTCTTCCCGACCATGAACCCGGGCACGGACAGGGTGCTCGCCTCCACGCTGCTCACTCACGGCAGCGGCCATCTCACCTCGGTCCAGGCCCTGGTGACAGGGGCCGTCCTCGTCGTGCTGCCCGAGTTCGAGGCGAGCGCGGCCCTTGCGGTGCTGCGCGAGGAGCGGATCACCGCCACCATGTTCGTACCGCCGATGCTGTACGCGCTTCTCGACCACCCGGAGTGCGTGCCGGGCGCCCTCCCCGCGCTGCGGCGGATCGTCGTCGGCGGCGCGGCCTCGTCGCCCAGCCGGCTGCAGCAGGCGGTCGAGGTCTTCGGGCCGGTGCTCAGTCAGGGCTACGGCCAGTCGGAGGCACTCGGTATCGCCGCGTTCGGCGCGGACGACCTCGCCTCCAAGGGGGCCCGGCGTCCCGAACTGTGGCGCAGCTGCGGCCGCGCGATATCCGACACCGAGATCGAGATCCGCGGCGAGGACAGCACGGCGGCGCTGCCCGCAAGGCAGGTCGGCGAGGTGTGTGTCCGGGGCGAGACGGTGATGCTCGGCTACTACGAGGACCCGGAGCGCACCGCGCAGGCGCTGCACGAGGGCTGGCTGCGCACCGGCGACATGGGCTATCTCGACGCCGAGGGGTACCTCTATCTCGTCGACCGGGCCAAGGACATCATCGTCACCGGCAGCACCAGCGACAACGTCTACTCCAGGGTCCTCGAGGACTTCCTGCTCACGCTGCCCGGTGTGCGCAACGCGGCGGCACTTGGCGTGCCGGACGAGGAGTTCGGGGAGGCCGTACAGATCTTCCTGGCCACGGCCGAGGGCACGGACGTGGACCCGGACACGGTCGGCGCGGCGGTGACCGCCGAGTTGGGAGAGCTGTACACGCCCCGCAAGACGGTGCTCCTCGACCGGCTGCCGACGACCAAGGTCGGCAAGGTGGACAAGAAGGCACTGCGCGCCGCGTGGACGAGCGAGGCTCTGGCCACGCCGTAAGCGCCGCTGTCGCCGCTACAGCCAGTCCCGCCGCTTGATGCCGTAGATCGTTCCCACCAGCGTGGGTGCAAGTGGGTGCAAAGGGAGTCTCCGCCCACGAGGAGATCTTCTTGAATTTGACGCCCTCCGTCGGGCTCCGCGCACCGTTTCCCTCGGGCGCTTTGGCTGATGGGCCAAACCCGTCCCCCGCTTTCTGGCGGATATTCTCACCCTCTTGCGATCGGCACTCAGCATCATCAGGTCGAACGAAAGCGTGTAGTGAGGGGAGCGGTGCCTTGAATGCGGTCCGAACAGTGCCGGGCGGCGGCCCCGGCACCGGCCCCGGCGGTGGCCTGAAGCACCGCCTGACCCGACGGCAGGACGTGTCCGCCGCGGAGCCGGCCGGCAGTGCGCTGCGGCGCACGATGGGCATGTGGCAGCTGACCCTGCTGTCCGTCGGCGCCACCCTCGGCACCGGCATCTTCGTCGTCCTCGGCGAGGCGGTGCCCGAGGCGGGCCCCGCGATCATCGTGTCCTTCGTCCTCGCCGGGGTCACCGCGCTCTTCTCGGCCCTGTCGTACGCCGAGCTCGCGGGCATGATCCCGCGCTCCGGGTCCTCGTACAGCTACGCGTACGCCACACTCGGAGAGCTCGTCGCCTGGGTGTGCGGCTGGTGCCTCATCCTGGAGTACGGGGTGTCGGTCGCGGCGGTCGCCGTCGGTTGGGGCCAGTACGTCAACGAGCTGCTCGACCTGGTCTTCGGCGTCACCCTGCCCGACACGCTCAGCGCCCCGCCCGGCGCAGGCGGGGTCGTCAACGTCCCCGCCGCGGTCATCGTCGTCCTCTCCATGATCGTGCTGCTGCGCGGCGCCAAGGAGAGCGCGGTCGCCAACGCCGTCATGGTCGGCGTGAAGGTGGCCGCCCTGGTGATGTTCTGCGCCGTCGCCTTCACCGCGTTCCGCGCGGGCAACTTCCAGCCGCTGTTTCCGCTCGGCGCGGCGGGGATGAGTGCGGGCGCCGCCTCGCTCTTCTTCTCGTACATCGGCTTCGACGCCGCCTCCACGGCGGGCGAAGAGGCGAAGAACCCGCAGCGGGACCTGCCGCGCGCCATCATCCTCTCGCTCGTCCTGGTCACCGTGCTGTACGTCCTGGTCGCCGTGGCCGCGCTCGGCGCCATGCCCTGGGGCGACTTCGAGGGGACCGAGGCCACGCTCAGCGAGGTCCTCGTGCGGGCCGTGGGCGGCGGCAGCCTCTGGCCGATCCTGCTGTCGATCGGCGCGGTCGTCGCGACCACCAGCGTCGTGCTCACCGTCCAGTACGGGCAGATCCGCATCCTGTTCGCCATGTCGCGCGACGGCCTGATGCCCGCCGTCTTCTCCAAGGTGCACGCGAAGAGCGGAGTGCCGCGCGCCAACACCGTGATCGTCTCCTCCTTCATCGCCGTGCTCGCCGCGCTCGTCCCGCTTGGCAGCCTCGCCGACGCCACCAGCATCGGCACCCTGTTCGCGTTCGCCCTGGTCAACATCGCCGTCATCCTGCTGCGCCGCCGCAACCCCGACGCGCCCCGCAGCTTCCGGGTACCGCTGTCGCCGCTGGTCCCGGTGCTCGGCGTGATCTGCTGCGTCTACATGCTCTTCAGCCTCGGCGCGGACACCTGGATCACGTTCGGCGTGTGGATGGCGGTCGGCCTCGCCGTGTACGCCCTGTACGGCATCAAGCACTCCCGGCTCGGCGCCACGAAGGAACACACGAAGAAGCACATGAACGACCACACGAAGGAGCAGCAGTCGTGACCCGCGTTCTCGATCTCGACGCCGACGTCGTCGAGCTGACCCGCGCACTCGTCGACATCCCCTCCGAGAGCGGGGAGGAGGGGCCCCTGGCGGACTCCGTCGAGGCGGCGCTGCGCGCCCTGCCGCACCTGACCGTCGAACGGATCGGCCACTCGGTCGTCGCCCGCACCATGCTCGGCCGCCCCGAGCGGGTCGTCGTCGCCGGCCACCTCGACACGGTGCCCGCCGCGGGCAACCTGCCCGCCCGGCTCGACGGCGAGCGGCTGTACGGCCTCGGCGCCTGCGACATGAAGGGCGGCGTCGCCGTGGCCCTGCGCCTGGCGGCGGCGCTCACCGGGCCCACCCGCGACGTCACGTACGTCTTCTACGAGTGCGAGGAGGTCGAGGGCGACCGCAACGGGCTGCACCGCATCGCCACCGAGCGGCCGGAGCTGCTGCTCGACGCAGGCCTCGCGATCCTGATGGAGCCGTCCGACGCGGGGGTCGAGGCCGGTTGCCAGGGCGTCCTGTGCGCCGACATCACGGTGCGCGGCGCCCGCGCCCACACCGCGCGGGCCTGGATGGGGACCAACGCCGTGCACCGCGCCGCCCCGGTGCTGCAACGGCTGGCCGACCACACGCCGGAGCGGGTCGTCATCGACGGTCTGGAGTACCGCGAAGGGCTGAGCGCCGTCTCCGTGCGCGCCGGGGTGGCCGGGAACGTCGTCCCCGACAGCTGCGTCATCTCCCTCAACGCCCGCTTCGCGCCCAGCCGTTCGCCGAAGGAAGCGGAGGAGTACGTGCGCGGCCTCTTCCCGGTGGAGCAGTTCCCGCCGGACGCGTACGAGTTCGCGGTCACGGAGGCCGTACCGGGTGCGCTGCCGGGCCTGGACCGGCCCGCGGTCGCCTCGCTGGTCGGTGTACTCGGCGCCGAACCCCGCCCCAAGCTGGGCTGGACCGACGTGGCCCGGTTCACCGGGCTGGGCGTGCCCGCACTCAACTTCGGTCCGGGCGACCCTTCCCTGGCGCACACACCGGGCGAGTTCGTCCCGGTGGCGCAGCTCGGCCGGTGCGAGGAGCAGCTCTCCGCCTGGCTGAGCTGAACCGCGCGCGGGTTTCAGACGCCGCCCGCCAGCCGGGCCTGGAGCCAGAGCACCAGCCGCTCGTCGGGATCGTCCAGCTCCAGTCCCACGTGTTCCCTGGCCTGCCGGAGGCGGTACCGGCAGGTGTTGGGATGCACCGCGAGCCGCTCCGCGGCACCCGCCATGTCGCAGCCCGCGTCGAGCCAGGCCCGTACCGTGCGGGCGTAGTCCGTGCCGTGCGCGGCGTCGTGCGTCAGAACCCGCGCCCAGGTTCCGCCCTCGAACTCCCTGCGCCCGGAGACCAGTTCACCCAGGCGCAGCAGGGCCACCCTGGCCTGGATGTCCTCCACGAGGGCGACCGGGCGCTCCGCGTCGACGCAGCGCAGGACCAGGTCGGCGTCGTCCCGGGAGTCCACCGCCCGCGCGAGTCCGGCGGCCAGCGCTCCGAGCCCGGCCCGCACGGGCACCCGCAGGGCCTGCCCGGCCCGGTCCACGATGTCCTGCGCGAGCTGCCGGTGCCGGGCCGCGCCGCGCTCGCCGACCGCCGGGAGCAGCGCGTACACGACCCCGTCGACGAGCACGCAGGCGTGGCGGCCGTAACGGGCATCGCACTGCAGACGTACCAGGTCGAGCAGGCGCAGTGCCGTCCGCTCGATGTCCGGCGCGGTGCTTGCGCCCGCCGGGACGAACGCCGCCACCCGCACCGGATCGGTGCCCGCGCCCAGTCCGAGGCGGTGCGCGGCGGTGGCCGGGTCGACCGTGCCGTCAAGGACCCGGCGCAGCAGGTCACCGCCGAGGTGCCGGCCCAGTTCCTGTGCGGCGCGGGACCGCAGCAGCAACAGGGCCGCCGTGGATGCGGCCTGGGCGAGGGCGTCCTCGGCGTCGGGGACAAGGCCGCCGTCGTCGACGACCCAGAGGGAACCGAGCGTCTCGCCGCCCGCACGCACGGCGACGGCGAGCCGGGGCAGGTTGTCGCCGTCGAGTGCGGGAAGCCGCAACGGCTCTCCGGCGGCGAACAGTGCCCGGTACTGCTCGGCGTTGTCCGGGCTTTCGGGGACCTGGAGGCCGAGAATGCCCTGCCTGCGGTCCTCGTCCACGGCCTGCCCGGGCACGGTCGAGTAGGCGAGGATGCGCTGACGCGGGTCCTCGATCGCGGTGGCCCCGCCGACCGCTGCGGCGATGGCGTCGGCAAGGGCGAAGAGGTCCCCGGCCGCGGAGGTCGCCGAGGAGGGGCCGCCGGCCCGCGCGCCGGCGGCCGAGGACAGCAGCAGGTGGACCCGGTGCCAGGCAGCGTCCTCGTCGACCGCGAGCAGCGCGATCCCGGCCTGCTCGGCTGCCGAGAGGGGCCCATCCGCACCGCGCACGACCACGGCCGCCATGCCGGCAGCGGCGGCGGCGTGCAGCAGGGGCCCCGCCGCCGGGGGACGTATCCCGACCGCGAGGAGCACCGCGCCCGGGGCGTTCGGCAGCGGAGCGTCGGCGTCGTACAGCAGTACCTCGCCGACCCGCACGCCGAGTCCGCCGGGCGAGGCGACGGCGCGCACGGACGACCCACCGAGTACGTCGAGCAGATCGCTGAGGGTGGGGGAGTCCATGGGACCTCTCGCTTCGCGGGTCGGGAACGGCCGACGGCGGGAACGGCCGACGGCGGGGGCGGTCAGCGTCCGCCGAACATCCGGCACGGCCCCTTTTGGTCGATCGTCACACGACTTTAGAACTCTCTTGTCCCGACGGACAACCGTTTCCAGGACCGGCCCGAAGAGACTCAAGGCATGACAGGAGCACCCTCTGTACGTGATCGCGCCGCGGCCGCCGCGCTCGCGGCCGGCGTCACCACCCGCACCGTCCACGACGTACCCGGCATCGCCGCCGTCACCGACTTCTTCAGCGACGTGTGGCAGACCCCGCACAGCACCCCGCCCTACCCGGCCGAGGTCCTGCACAGCCTCGTGCACGCGGGCGGCGCCGTGCACGCCGCGTACACCGGCCGGGGCGAGCTGTGCGGCGCGGCCGTCGCCGTGTTCGGGGAGCCCCGCGCCCAGGACGTGTACTCCTTCGTCGCCGCCGCCCGTACCAGCGACCGCGGAGTCGGGCTCGCCGTGAAGCAGGCGCAGCGGGTCTGGGCCCTCGACCGCGGGGCACGCGCCATGCGGTGGACGTTCGACCCTCTGGTGGGCCGCAACGCCCGTTTCAACCTGGTCAAGCTGGGGGCGGCCGGCACCGAGTACCTCGTCGACTTCTACGGGCCGATGACCGACGGCCTCAACGACGGTGACGAGAGCGACCGCCTCACCGTCACCTGGGACCTGGCCTCGGACCCGGCCCGCGACCGTACGCCCGCCCGGCCCGCCGAGCCCGCCGAACCTGTCGTGTCCTCCGCCGGTACGCCCCTTGCCACCGGCCCGGACGGCGCCCCGCTCGCCGTCCGGGCCGGGGACACCCTCCGCTGCCGCGTCCCCGATGACATCGTGGAGCTGCGCGCCACCGACCCCGCGCTCGCGCTGCGCTGGCGGCACGCCGTCCGCGAGGTCTTCACCCAAGCTTTCGCCGACGGATACACCGCCACGTCGATGTCCCGCGACGGCTGGTACACCCTCACCCCCGCCGACCCCGCGCCCCAGGAAGGCAACCCGGCATGAAGCTGGACCACGTCGAACTCCTCCACGTCGCCATCCCCCTGGTCACCCCGTTCCGTACCTCCTTCGGCACGATGACCACGAAGGACACCTTCCTGCTCCACGTCGTCACCGACGAGGCGGAGGGCTGGTCGGAGTTCGCCGCCGACCCCGAGCCCCTGTACTGCTCCGAGTACGTGTCGGGCGCGGAGACCGTGATCCGCGACTTCCTGCTGCCCCGCGTCACCGCCCTGCCGGAGCTGACGACGGCCGCCCTCGCCCCCGCCATGGCGAAGATCAAGGGCCACGAGCTGGCGAAGGCCGCGCTGGAGACGGCCGTCCTCGACGCCGAGCTGCGCGCCCACGAGATGTCCCTCGCCACCTACCTCGGCGCCGTCCGCGACCGGGTGCCCGCCGGGGTGTCCGTCGGCATCAAGGACTCGATCCCCGCCCTCCTGGACGACGTGGCGGGCTACCTCGCCGAGGGCTACGTCCGGATCAAGCTGAAGATCGAGCCCGGCTGGGACGTCGAGCCGGTCCGCGCCGTCCGCGAACGCTTCGGCGACGAACTGCCGCTCCAGGTGGACGCCAACACCGCCTACACCCTGGCCGACGCCGAACACCTGGGCCGCCTCGACGAGTTCGGCCTGCTGCTCATCGAGGAGCCGCTGGAGGAGAACAACCTCCACGCCCACGCCCTCCTCCAGCGCCGCATCGCCACCCCCGTCTGCCTCGACGAGTCGCTGCACAACGCCCGCGACACCGCCTCCGCCATCGCGATGGACGCCTGCCGCGTCGTCAACATCAAGCCCGCCCGGGTCGGTGGCTACCTGGAGGCCCGCCGCCTCCACGACGTCGCCGCCGCCCACGGCGTGCCCGCCTGGTGCGGCGGCATGCTGGAGACCGGCATCGGCCGTGCCCCCAACCTGGCCCTCGCCGCCCTCCCCGGCTGCACCCTCCCCGGTGACACATCCGCCTCCAGCCGCTACTTCGCCGAGGACATCACCGAACCGTTCGTCCTCCAGGACGGCCACCTCCCGGTCCCCCGCACTCCCGGCATCGGCATCACCCCCCTGCCCGAAGCCCTACGCCGCTTCACGACGGCCCGCCGGGACCTGTACGGGGGTGGGGCGGGGCGGTCGGCAGTGAGACCCGAGTAGGTGAGCCCGCCGTCGGGGTTGGGTGTCAGCCGGAGGTCGCCTCCGTGGACGTCGACGATGCTGGCGACGACGGAGAGTCCCGGTCAGCTGTGCGTGGCCCTGGCGGAGAGGGCCGGGCCGGGACGCCGTGGTTGATTGTTTCGATGACGGCGGTGAGGTCGGTCTTGCCGGCGCGGCGGTCAGGGTGTCGGCAGGCGGACACGATGCGCTGGTAGGTGCCCAGGTTGCCTCGGGCGCAACCGGCGGTCTTCCGGGAAACGGTGATCGTTGGTGGCGTTCGGCTTATCAGGCACGGTCGTGGAGAGTGACTTGGTAGCCGTCGGGGTCGGCGAAGGTGAATGTCCGGCCGAAGGGGCCGTCAATCGGTGCGGAGACGATGGTGTGACCGTCGGCGACGAGAGCATCGTGGATGGCCTGGACGTCGGTGGCGTGGAGCCAGATCGCGGCACCAATGCCGGGCTGGGCAATGGATGCGAGATCGGTGCCGGGAACGACGTCGCGGAGTGCGAACACGATCGGCTTCGTCTCGAAGACGACGGCGTGCGGAGGTCCGGCCTGCGAGCGGACGAGGCCGAGGTACTGCTCGTAGAACGCCTGCGAAGCGTCGAGGTCGCGCGCCTGGAGCGAGATGAAGTCGGGGCCGGTGGCGGGCATGATGATACTCCTTCTCTTCGTGTCAGATTCCTGACACGAGCCAATGTATGTCAGACTTCTGACATGAGTCAAAAAGGTGTCGGCGTCGACCTGGACAAATCACTGGGCTACCTGCTGAAAGAGGCTTCGAGCGCCCTGCGCGCAGCCATGGAGGAGGTGCTGCGGCCACTCGGGATGAGCGTGACGCACTACTCCTGCCTCGAGCTGCTGGCTCAACGGCCGGGCTTGTCGAACTCCGAGCTCGCGCGGGGCGCGTTCGTGACACGGCAGTCGATGAACGTGCTGCTCCAGGCCCTGGAACGAGACGGCTACGTGACCAGGCCCGCGGAGGCACCCGTCGGGAAGGTCCTTCCCACGCGGCTCACGCCCCGCGGCCGACGGAGCCTTGAGAAGGCGACCGTAGCGGTCCGGTCCGTCGAGGTCAGAATGCTGGCCGGCATGACCGAGACCGAGCAGTCAGGCGCGTTCCGAATCCTGCAGAGCATGATCCACTCTTTGCGCGATGGCAACGACGGTGCATAGCTCGTTCCTCGGCGCACGTCTCGCCGCGCCCGGACAGGAGTGCAGCCGCTATTCGTCGCCCGGCGCCGGGCGGCGAGGTAGGCACTCCAGTCGGGTGTGACTCGTCGGTGCCACTGTTCCGCCGTGATCACGTGCATGCCGGTGATGGAGGCCAGGACGGCCGGCGGCAGGTCCTGGGCGAGGTTCAGGCAGGCGGTGACTCGGGATGGTTTGGCTCTGATGCCATGGGAGTTGAGCCGTTGCTGGAGAGTGCTCACGGGTATGGTCCGGTCCGGGTAGCTGCCGCGGAAGAGCCATGTCGGTGTCGGCCCGGTTTCGGCCTTCTTGCCGTGCTCGGTGGCGAGCTGCTCGACAAGGGTGTCGAGCGGTGGGGGCAGAGGAACGGGCTGGCGGTCGAGGATCAGTCGGCGGCGATCCGGCTCAGCGGCTGGGCGTAGAGGTGGACCACGGCACCCGCGACTTTGACTTCGAGTGGCAGCTGGTCGTCGTGAAGGCACTGCTGGATGACGTCCCAGTGGACGTCTTCGCCGGGTTCAGCAGGATGAAGTGGGCGTGGCCCGTCGCAGCGCTCCAGGTGGCCGCGTCCGTGTGGCCTGAGGGGCGATTGCCGGACCCTAGAGCCAGTCCCGCCGCTTGAAAATCACATACAGACTGGCGCAAACAATCCCCATGAGGCCAACGGCGAAGGGGTATCCGAACCTCCAGTCCAGCTCCGGCATGCGGTCAAAGTTCATGCCGTAGATAGTTCCTACGAGTGTGGGAGCGAACAGAATTGCCGCCCAGGACGAGATCTTCTTGATCTCCTCGTTCTGCTCGAAGCCCGCCTCCGCGAGCGCCCGCATCTCCGCGTTCTGCTGCTGGGTGACCAGCGTGGAGTTGACCGTGAGGATGTCGGTGAGGGCCTGGCGGAAGCCGTCCACGCGTTCGCTGGTGTGCGTGACGTGGTCGGCGACGTCCCTCAGGTAACGCTGGAGTTCCTCGTCGGTGCGGTACTTCGCGAAGCCCGCCATCAGGGAGTGCAGCATGGCCACCAGAGGGCGGGTCGCGCGCTGGAACTCGACCATCTCGCGGGAGAGTTCGTAGATGCGGCGGGAGACCGCCGGGTCGCCGCTGAAGACTTCGGTCTCGATCTCGTCGATGTCGTTCTGGACGCCGGCCACGACCGGGGCGTACCCGTCGACCACCGCGTCCAGGATCGCGTAGAGGACCGCCTCCGGGCCGAGCTTGAGCAGCTCCGGGCTCTCCTCCATGCGGCGGCGCACGGCGGTCAGGTCCGGGGCGGCGGCGTGGCGCACCGTGATGACGAAGTCGGGCCCCACGAACACGTGCAGCTCGCCGAAGTCGACCTCCTCCGGGGCGTCCAGGTAGCGGGCCGCGCGCAGGACGACGAAGAGGGTCTCCCCGTAGCGCTCGAGCTTCGGCCTCTGGTGGGCCTCCATCGCGTCCTCGACGGCGAGCTCGTGCAGGTCGAACTCAGCCGCCAGCGTGAGCAGTTCGGCCTCCGTGGGGCGCGAGAGGCCGATCCACGCCATGCCGTCGTGCTGCTCGCGCAGCTCCCGGAACGTGTCGGCGAGGGAGGCGGGCGTCGCGACGCGGACTCCGTCCCGGTAGAGCGCGGCCTGTACGACGCTCACGGCGTCCGCCGGTGCGGGGGAGGGCGACGCGGGCGTGGCGTCAGGGTTGGCGGAGGTCCCGTTCCCCGAGGCCGAAGCGGTCCTGGCCGGGTCGGTGCGCCGCCAGCCGTGCCTTTTCGCGCCCAGTACGGGCCGGGTCCGGCGCTCCGCCATGCTGGCTGCCTCCGATGTCGAACGTGTGTCTCGGTTACCTCCGAAGCAGGATATACGTCCCAAAAGTTGCGAGCGTGCGACATCTCGACGGGCTTGCGGACAGTAGATGTCCGCAAGCCTCGCTAACGTGCGGAACATGACGAAGACGCCGAGCACGCCGAGCACGCCGAAGCCGACGAGCGTCCAGCCGAAGGCCAAGGCGCAAGCCGCCCCCGTGCTCAGCCGACGCGCCCTCAACCGCGCCACCCTCGACCGCCAACTCCTCCTGCGCCGCTCGGCTCACCTGTCCGTCGAGGGCGCCGTCGCCCACCTCCTCGGCCTCCAGGCGCAGAACGTGAAGCCGCCCTACTTCGCGCTCGCCGCCCGGCTCGAAGAGTTCGACCCGGAGGACCTGTCCGGGCTGCTGGCCGCGCGCGACCTCGTACGCATCGTCACCATGCGCTCCACCATCCACCTGCACACCGCCGACGACGCCCTCACCCTGCGCCCGCTGGTGCAAGGTGCGCGCGACCGCGAGCTGCACGCCTTCCGCAAAGGACTGACCGGCGTCGACCTGGGGGAGCTCGCCTCGCTCGCCCGCGCCGCCGTCGAGGAGGAGCCCCGGACGATGAAGCAGCTGCGGGAGGTCCTGCTGCCCCGCTGGCCCGACGCCGACCCGCAGTCGCTCGCCGTCGCCGCCCGCTGCTCACTGCCGCTGGTCCAGGTCACCCCGCGTGGTCTGTGGCGGCGCAGCGGGCAGGTCGCGCTCACCACCGCCGAGCACTGGCTCGGCCGCCCGAGCGAGCCGGTGCCCGCGCCCGACGCCACCGTCCTTCGCTACCTCGCCGCCTTCGGGCCCGCCTCCGTCAAGGACATGCAGATCTGGGCGGGCCTCACACGGCTGCGGGAGGTCTTCGAGCGGCTGCGGCCCCAACTGCGTACGTTCCGTGACGAGAGCGGCGTCGAGCTCTTCGACCTTCCCGACGCGTCCCGCCCCGACGCGGACACCCCGGCTCCGGCGCGCCTCCTTCCCGAGTACGACAACCTCCTCCTTTCGCACGCCGACCGCAGCCGGGTCGTGCCGCCCGACTACAAGGGCCGTACCTGGAAGGGGAACTTCTCCTACAGCGTCTTCCTGGTCGACGGCTTCCTCGCGGGCGTGTGGCGCGTCGAGGAGGGCGGGGGAGAAGGCGAGAAGGGCTCCGCCGTCCTCACCTTCGAGCCGTTCGGCACCCTCACCAAGGCGCAGCGCCACGAACTGACCGACGAGGCCGAGCGGCTGTTGCGCGGCCCGATGAGCCCGGCCACCACCACGTACGACATCCGCTTCGGCACGGTCATCGAGCGCTGAACGGTGTAGCGATTACTGCCGTGGCTACGGCAGAAGACCCGCCCTCCGCGCCGCCACCACCGCCTCCAGCCTCGTATGTGCCCCCAACTTCCGCATGGCCGCCCGCAGATACCCCTTCACCGTCTCCGGGCGCAGCCCGAGCCGCTCCGCCGTCACCGCGTTCGTCGCGCCCCCGGCCACGCACGCGAGAACGTCCACCTCGCGCGGTGCGAGGGACACCGAACGCTCCCGTGCCGGCGGCAGCGTGGCCGCCGAGGCCAACCGGCCGCACACCGCCAGAATCTCCGCACGCAGCGCCGGGTCGACGATCCGTGGGGCCAGCTCCCGTAGCGCTCCGTGCGCCTCGCGGACCTGCTCCCAGGCGGGCCCGGCCCCCGCCTGCGGCTCCCGCGCCGCCACGAGGAGCGCCTGCACCTCGTCACGTACGACAAGTGCCTGCTCCACGTCGCGCGCCGCCGCCACCGCGGCCGAGAGCGTCCGGTCGCCCAGCGGCTGGGCCGAGCGCAGGGCCCCGTACAGCACGCCTCGCACCCGTCGCCGTACCACCACCGGCACCGCGAGCACCGAGCGCAGACCCTCGGCGGCCACCGCGGAGTCGTACTCATGGCTGATGTGGCGCGAGTCGTGGTAATCCGTGACGGCGCAGGGGCGCGAGAGCGCGACCGCCTTGCCGCCCAGACCGTTTCCGGACGACACCGCGAGCCCGGACAGCGCACGCGTGCCCGTGCCCGTCAGCTCGCCGATCCGCACCTGCCGCTGCCCTTCGACCAGGCCCCCGAAGGCCACCGGCAGCCCCGTGCCGCGACGCAGCCGCAGCAGCGCGGCCCGCATCTCGACCGCCTCGCCTCCGTCAGCCGTCACGTGTCAGCCCTTTCACTTCGGGATTCTCACTCCGGGACACCCCCGTCCGGGGGTGGTGAGACCTGCATCACGAATTACACGATGTTACGTAGCGTCCGGCAATGACCCCGGCGAAGAGCCCGGCAAAGGCGCCGGGCAGCGGACCGGCGACGAGGAGAGCGCAATGACGACGACGGGCACCAGCGGCACGGACCAGTTCCGCACGGCGCGGGACTTCCTGCTGCGGCACCGTGAGGACTACGCCACCGCCTACGAGGGTTTCGCCTGGCCGCGGCCCGAACGGTTCAACTGGGCGCTCGACTGGTTCGATGTCATCGCCCGTGGCAACGACAGGACCGCGCTGCACATTGTCGACGAGGACGGGCCCACCACCCGCTTCTCCTTCGCACATCTGTCCAGCCGCTCCCACCAGGTCGCCAACTGGCTCCGCGGCCAAGGGGTCCGCGCCGGTGACCGCGTCGTCGTGATGCTCGGCAACCAGGTCGAGCTGTGGGAGATCGCCCTCGCCGCGATGAAGCTGCGCGCGGTCGTCATCCCGGCGACACCGCTGCTCGGCCCCGTCGACCTGCGCGACCGGATCGGGCGCGGACGCGCCCGCCATGTGGTCGTGCGCCCCGAGGACACGGCGAAGTTCGACGCCGTGCCCGGCGACTACACCCGCATCGTGGTGGGCGGGAACATCCCCGGCTGGATCTCGTACGACGGTGCCGCCGACGCCCCCGATGCCTTCGAGCCCGACGGCGTCACCCGCGCGGACGACCCGCTGATGCTCTACTTCACCTCGGGCACCACGGCCCGCCCGAAGCTGGTCGAGCACACCCATGTGTCGTATCCCGTGGGCCACTTGGCGACGATGTACTGGATCGGCCTCAAGCCCGGCGACGTCCACCTGAACATCTCATCGCCCGGCTGGGCCAAGCACGCCTGGTCCAACCTCTTCGCGCCCTGGAACGCGGAGGCGACCGTCTTCATCTACAACTACACACGCTTCGACGCGGGCCGGCTGATGGCCGAGATGGACCGGGCCGGGGTGACGTCCTTCTGCGCCCCGCCGACGGTGTGGCGCATGCTCATCCAGGCCGATCTGACCCAGCTGCGGACACCGCCGCGCGAGGTCGTGGCGGCCGGTGAGCCGCTGAATCCCGAGGTGATCGAGGCGGTGAACCGCGCCTGGGGCGTGGTGATCCGGGACGGCTTCGGCCAGACGGAGACCGCGGTCCAGGTGGCCAACTCGCCCGGTCAGAAGCTGAATCCAGGCTCCATGGGCAGGCCGAGCCCTGGCTACCGGGTCACGCTCCTTGATCCGGTCACCGGTGAACCGGGAGTGGCGGAGGGGGAGATCTCCCTGGATCTGTCGGCGAGGCCTGTCGGCCTGATGACCGGCTACCACGGCGACCCGGAGCGCACCGCCGAGGCGATGGCGGACGGCTACTACCGCACGGGTGACATCGGATCACTCGACGCCGATGGGTACCTCACCTATGTGGGTCGAAGTGATGACGTATTCAAGGCCTCCGACTACAAGATTTCGCCCTTCGAGCTGGAGAGCGTGCTCCTTGAGCATGAGGCGGTGGTGGAGGCCGCGGTGGTGCCCGCGCCGGACGCGGTGCGGCTCGCCGTCCCGAAGGCGTACGTCGTGCTGGCGAAGGGCTGGACGCCGGGAGAGGAAACGGCAGAGGCGATCTTCCAGTACACCCGGTCGGTGCTGGCTCCCTACAAGCGCATCCGGCGTATCGAGTTCACGGAGGAGCTGCCCAAGACGATCTCCGGCAAGATCCGGCGGGTTGACCTGCGGGAGCGCACGGCGGAGGGGTCGGCGGAGGAGTGGCTGGAGCGCGGCAGGCGGTGAGGGAGCGGGCTTGCTTGCGTGTGGCGTGGTGGCCTGGGGCTGGCGGAGTTACTGGGCCGCCACGGCGCAGGCGGGGTGAACAAGCCGATTCCCTCTGCTGAGGCCAGGCACGAAGCCTCCGCCCGGGCGGGCTGAGGCCCGTCACGGGACTCTCTGTCGTCTGGGCCACCATCGCGCGGACTGCGACTCCGGCATGAGCCGAGGCCGTCGACAGCCAGCACAGGGCGCTCTCGCCGCCCCCGATGTCGAGTCCGATGACATGGCGGGCCCCGATTCGTGAAGGCCTGACCGCGGTGGCGTGCATCGGCCAGCGGTCGGCAGGATCTGGCCAGTAGGCGACTGCTTCAGGGAAGTTGACGCATGACCCCGCGGTCAGTCACCGACAAACCACAGATATCGGTGTGACCCCTGCTCGACAACCTGGCACAACTCGCGGGCCTGCCCGACCCAGTCACCGTTGCAAGCGGCCGGGAGCCGGTCGAGTTCCGCCCGGAGCAGCGAAACCTGCCGCTGGTTGAAGACCGCATCCCCATAGGGAATCAGGCCCCAGAGCATCGGGAACAGCCCCGGATTCAGATCACCAAGAGCGGAAGTCCACTGCAACCCGTCCTCGGCCCGGGCCACGACGTCGCCGCTGTCACCGCGCACCTGCATATCGATCACCCGCCGAGCCTATCGGCGTCGGCCTCGACCGACGAAGGAATTCACCACCATGACGTTTCCCAGGACGCGGCTCTGCCCGAGGAGCTCGACAAGCTCATGCGCCGCATGCGCCTGCCCTATACGCGCAAAGCGGCGACGGCGACCTGGCCACCGCCCGAGCCCCGCGAGGCATCCAGTTGCGGCGGGGGAGCCGGCCACCACCCGTGTGTCGTCTCCCGCGAGACGGATGACCATAGCCGCCCCAGCCCCAGACGGAAACCGGCCACTACCGACGAGAAGCCGCAACCCACATAAAGATCACGATCTATAGCTGGAGTATTACGAACCCAGAAGGACGCCAAGCGCCGACGCTCACTCGAAGGTTAAAGATCAGGCCAAGGTTTCATCGAGAGGCCGCCATGGTCCGGAGGTGGGGGAATCGGCGAGATACGCCCCGAAGTAAAGACGCGGAGGATTCGCGACTGCTGGCACTTCTGCGCTGTCCGCGAGCGGCGCCCTGCGGCGTAACCCGGCCGGAAAGTAGGCGGCCTGTGGTGGGCTTCACCGGCCGCACCTCGCCCCTGACCTGGTACATCACCACCAGAACCGCAAGTGGGGGAGCTCCGCACCGATACGGACGTGGTGTTCAACGTTTTGTTGAAAAATGTCCGATCCCGCCTGGCGGGAAGCCCCTTGCACTCACAGATGCGAACGTCCCTAATGGCTCGAGCGAATGATCAAGTTCGACCGACGTGTCCATTCGCGCGTTAGCCCGACACCACAAAGGCGTGCTGTGGGCCCCTTCTCTAATTAGTTCAAACAGCAACCACGTGGGCGCGGGCAAAGGACCGTGCACGCAAGGTGCTGGGGGGTGTTGTGGTCATGTCCTTGAGTGAGACTTTGACGTTCCGGTTGCTTGGCGCGCTGGAGATTGCGGTGGGCGATCGGCAGCTGCAACTGGCAGCGCCTCGATTGCAGTCCGTCCTTGGCATGCTGCTGCTCCGGGCTGACAAGACGGTTCCCCTGCAGCTTCTGGCGGAGTGTGTGTGGGAGGACCGGCCCCCCGCGGACACCAACAACCAGATCGCTGTCTGCGTGTCACTGCTGCGACGCAAGTTGGCACGTGCGGGAGTCGAAGGAAATCTGATCACCACGGAGTCCCCCGGCTACCGGTTCCACACGCGCAACGTCCAGCTCGACACACATCAAGTCAAGCGGCTGCGCAAAGAGGCCACCGACTGTCTCACTGCGGGCAATAAGGAGGAGGCCGCAGGGTTGCTGCGGCAGGCCCTGTCCCTGTGGCGAGGTCCGCTGCTCGCGAGCATCTCCCGACGTGCGTGGGTGCCCGACGTCCGGGCCTGGGAGGAGGAGCAGATGGCTCTGCGTGAGATGTGCACGGGCATCGAGCTGGAACTGGGTCAGTACGACCGTTGCATCTCCGAACTGTCCGGGTTCATTCAGGAACACCCGCTCTTCGAGCGCCCCAGAGCCCAGCTGATGACGGCGCTCTACCACTCGGGACGGCAAGCGGACGCTCTACAGGTCTACCGGGACACGAGTGATCTCCTGAACTCCGAGCTGGCGGTGGCCCCCGGCCGTGAACTGCAGCAACTGCACCAGGACATCTTGCGCGGATCCTTGCCTACGGCGCGCGGGTCGGCGCACCTCGGGGCGTCCGCCGGTGCCACAAGCACAGCCGATCGTTTGGTCACGGGCGGATCCCCACCCCTCAGCTCCCCTGCCGTTGCCGCTGTTTCCTCAAGTCCGGCCGTCCCGGTGCCTGAAGACATGCCGGCCGACCCAATGCCACCGGTCGGGCCGTGTCTGTTGCCCGCAGATATAAGAGAGTTCGTCGGCCGCGAAGCCGAAGTCGCCGCAGTCCTCGACATTTTGGTCCCCAGTGAGGGCCCCGCACACATCGTCGGTGTCGTAGGCGCGGGCGGAACAGGAAAGACCACACTGGCGCTGCACGTCGCGCACCGGCTGCGGCCAGTGTTCGCCGAAGGCCAGCTCTACATCAACCTGCGTGGCATGGACCCAGATCCGGTGGCTCCCGAAGAAGCCTTGGCGCGGTTGCTGCGCGAACTGGGCGTCCCGGGGCCGGCCATCCCCGACGGCGTCGAGGAGCGCGCCGAGCGCTACCGCGCGCTCCTTGCCGATCAGCGTGTCCTGATCGTGCTCGACAACGCGGCAAGTGCGGAGCAGATCCGACCG
Source organism: Streptomyces sp. NPDC056486 (assembly GCF_042795295.1). Taxonomy (NCBI): domain Bacteria; kingdom Bacillati; phylum Actinomycetota; class Actinomycetes; order Kitasatosporales; family Streptomycetaceae; genus Streptomyces; species Streptomyces sp. NPDC056486. The sequence continues at coordinate 17,836 of NZ_JBHTSF010000069.1, read as the reverse complement.
CTCCTGCCCGGCACGGGCAGCTGCGGGGTGCTCATCACCAGCCGCACTCGGATCAGCTCGACCTTCACGCCGAACATCTTCGAACTCAGCCTGCTCACCCCGGAGCAGGCGGTCGACCTGCTCGGGCGTATCGCGGGCGCCGAGCGCCCGCGGGCCGACCCGGACGCCGCGAGACTGATCATTGAGCACTGCGGTCGGCTGCCGCTGGCGGTGAGCATCGTCGGAGCCAAGCTGGCCAGCAGACCGCACTGGTCCCTGGATCGGGCCTCGGCCCGCCTCGCGGACGAGCGCCGCCGGCTCGACGAACTGTCCCACGACCAGGTCACCGTACGCACCAGCCTCGGTCCCTCGTACCAGGGCGTGAGCCCGGGCGCCCGGCTGCTGCTTCGCAGGCTTACCCTCCCGTCCCTGCCTGATTTCGCGGAGTGGGTGGCCGCACCGCTCCTCGACCTGCCTGCCGTCAAGGCGGAGACCATCATCGAGGAGCTCATGGACGCCCGTCTCATCGAGGTGATGGGAACCGACAGGGCGGGTCAACTCCGCTATCGCATGCATGACTTGGTACGGCTGTACGCCTCCGAGCGGGCGATGGAGACCGAAGCGGAGTCGGAGCGGCGGGAGCCCGCCATCCGCGTCGCCCTTACTGCCCTCGCGATGGCGGTCCGAGCCCACCACGTCGTGTGCGGCGGCGAGTACACGGTCGTCCACAGCGGCAACGAACGGCAGGAAGCGGCCACCGTGCCCGAGGAGTTGGAGAGAGTGTCGCCACTGCGCTGGTACGAGGCAGAACGGGTCACGCTCACCACCCTCATCCTGCAGGCCGCCGAGTCCGGCGCGGACTCCGTCGCCTGGGACCTCGCCGCGGTCTGTCGCTGCCTGTTCAGTACCAGGGGGCACTACGACGACTGGCTCCTGACCCACGAAAGGGCGCTGCAGGCGGTGCGGGAGAAAGGGAACCGCAGGGGGGCCGCGGCCTTGCTCCTGGGCCTTGGCGACCTGCACTACACAAAGCGCCAGTTCGCCACCTGTGTTCCGCTGCTCAACGAGGCGAAGAGCCTCTTCGAGAGCGTTCAGGACGGCTACGGAGCCGCGCTCGTCCTGCGGAAGCTGGCTTGCGTCGACCGGATCAGCGGCCGATTCGAGCAGGCGCTGGCACGCTGGCAGGAGTGCCTGCCGGTATTGCGCGAGACAGGAGACCTGGAGGCGCAGACACAGGTCCTCCGCTGGAGCGCCCAGATGCTCCTGGAGCTGCGCCGACCGGACGACGCCGAGTGGTATCTGGGCAAGGCGCGCGAGATCACCCGCAGTTTCAACGGGCGCAGCTCCGGACAGGTGCGCTTCGCAATGGCCGACCTGTATCGCGTCCGAGGGCAGCTCGATCCGGCCGAGGCCGAGTACAGGGCGGGCCACAGCTCCGCTGCCGACCTCGGAGACCTGGTCGGGCAGAGCTACGCCCTGTTCGGCCTCGGAGCGACCGATCTGCACAGACACAGCTGGTCGCTCGCCGAGGAGCAGATGCAGGGGGCGCTCGCCTTGGCACGACAGGCGCGCGACCCGCTCCTGGAGTCGGTGATCCTTATGGGTCTCGCAGCGGCGCACCTGTCTGCCGGACGCAGCACACCCGCCGGCGAGGCGTTGTGCGAGACGGTGCTGATCCTCCGCAGACTCGGTGCGCCGGTGCGTCTGGCGCACTGCCTCAGAGCGTTGGCGAACGTGAAGGACGAGGAGAAGAACCACACCGAAGCCACCCGGCTGCGGGAGGAAGCGGCCGACCTCATCCGGGCTGTCGGCTCGAAGCTGGCGGCCGACAGCGTCCCTGCCCACCCGGGAGAGCTCTGCCCTGTCTCCATCTGACCGCTCACACCAGCGTGCGCACCCACCAGGAGGTGGTGTGAGCAGGCGGGCCCCTGGCGCAGCCTCAAGAGTGCTCAGCGCGGCCACTCGCCTACTTCCACCCGAAGAGCGTGTTCGTGAGGGCCATTTCTCACGCGGAGCAGGACGTGAGGTTGCACGCGGTCCGCGCGGACGATCTGGAGCGTTCGTTCATCGCTCCAGCCGCGTAGCCGGAACTCACCGTCACCGAGGTGGTCGAGGGCGTGTTCGATGCCCGGACCGATCGTCAGCAGAGGGCCGTCCGGCCCGAGGTGGATACGCGCGTCGGCCGAGTCCGGGAAGGGGTCGTGGAGGATCTCGCCCAGGGCCTCGCGGTTGGTAAAGGACTCAGGAATGCGGAAGCGGCACCCGTAAGGGAATGCGCCGTCGGGAGGGAGCGGGCGGACGGGGCGCAGGAAGAGCCCGAGCGGTTCCCAGACCTGCCTTCGCGCGTCCGGTGGGAAGAGCTGGGCGAGCTCCGGGGTATGCAGGACATCGATGACGAGGTGGATCTGCTCGTACGGCTCGTTGTTGGTCGTGATGTGCGGCTCCCAGAAAGAACCGAACCAAAGGACGCCTGCCGTCAAGTGCTGCGGCTCGCCGTCAGCGAACACCACCTCGGCTCGCGGCCCGGTGATGATCGGCAACCGTAGTCGGCACAATCCCCATCTCGGGCCGCACTTGGCAATGCGGTGCGGGCGCAGACTGGTCTGCGACGCCTGGGCGAGCAAACGCGCTCCGCGTAGCGGTGCAGGGATGCTCGCCAGTGCCTCGGCGACGTACGGAAGTCCGCGCAGCCACTCCGTTTCCTGGCCGCTGCCGCACTTCCCCGGAACACCTGGAGCAGCGACCTCTACCGTCGTCTGGCGCCACAGCGGCACGACCCGGCGCCCGCTCGCCGCCGACAGAACGGGCCGCGGGCCGCTGGTGAGGAGTTCAATGTCGGCGCGCAGCCTACGTATGTCGTAATCCAGGCGCAGGGGAATGGTCTTCGGCAACTCGCGGTCCACAGCTGGGCACTCAACCGTCTGTCGATTCGGCGAACTGCGCTCGGTTCTCCATCACGGCCTCGATCAGCCGGTCCTTCTGCCCCGCATCGGCCGCGAGGGCCGTGGCGGCGCCCAGTTGGGCTTCTTGTGGACAGGCGAATTCGTGCGCGAATTCGGGCATAGCTGCCTCCGGCGTCTGGTGGGCGGTGTTTTGCTGAGAACGCGGGCTGGAGTGAAAGGAAAGGCGAAGTTTTCCACCGTCGGGCTCCGCAGCGCGAAGTACGCCGTCATACCGTTGGGGGGTCGCGCCCACGCTAGGCGGGCGCTATGTCAGATCCCTGTCGGGTAACTGTTACCGAAGGAGCTCCGGGTGACGTCGGCTCCCGGATCCGGCGAGCGCAACAGGTCCTCCGGGGATAGCCGTATGACGTGCTGAACGGGGCTCGTGCTCGCCAACGCGAGAACGTGACCAGCGCGCCAACGCACGTCACGCAGATGAACCTTGTGGGGTGGCCAACTCGCAGGCAGCCGACCGGAGACGACCAGCTCGGGCCCATTCGCGTCCAGAGCGCTCAGCGCGGCGGCAAGGCCGTGGCCGGTCAATTTGACAGCCGCTTCCTTCCTCGTCCAAAGGCGGACGAACGCCGCCGGTCGCTGATCCTCGGGCAACCGGTCCCACACACCGCGCTCGTGAGGCGTCAACGCCTTGGTGGCAAGGCGATCGACAGTGTCTCTCCTGGGGACTGTGTCGACATCAACGCCGACAAGCCCCTCGGACACGACACCCACGACGACGTGGTCACGAGTGTGCGAGACCGAATAGTCGAGCTGCGCTCCGGCGAACCTGGGCCTCCCGTGCCCTGCCCCGCAGTATGCGCAGGTGCGGTCGATGCTCATCACCTGCGGACTCGCCCGCAAGTAGTGGCTGCCCAACATCCGTTGGAGCCCGCGCGACGTGAGGAAGGTGTCGCGTGCTGTGCCCTCCGGCAGATTGTCGGCCTGCCCCAGTTCTTCCGGGGTCAGCAGGCCCCACGAGCCGTACTGAGCGCCGATCGGCGCCGACCACAGGTGGCACTCTCCCGGGCGGGGCAATCGGCTGGTCACGGGGACACTCGCTGATCTGGCACGGCGACCGCACGGGTGTCCTCCCGGGCAGTCGGCTCCGTCACGGAGCGCCAACGACCCACCAGGGCACGCGAAGCCAGGTAGATCAGGACCCCGTCGAAGGTGTGCCAGAGAAAGTGGGTCCCCAGGGAGAATGCCCCGCAGACTTGATGGTCGACGGTGCGCGACAACAGGGCGGCCGCGAACACAAGGGCCGCCGTGAGCATTTCTTTCCAGTGCCGGACCCGTCCGGAGTCTCGGGAGGAGCGCAGTACGGCGGTAAGACCGACGATCAGGAGCAGGACCGGAACGTAGGTACCGGACCGATTGGGGACATAGCTGCCCACGAGAACGATGAAGACGGCGCCGCACCCGATGAACGCGGCCACGCCGAGCAGGCACCGCCGCCACGCCAGGCCATAGAACCAGCGCAAGTAGCTCGCCAGGTAGCAGAGCACGAAGAGACCGATCGGGGCGACGTCGAGCACCTGGGCCCAGCGGGTGGCCAGGGTGTGGAACGCAAAGCTGCCGACACCGATGAGAGTCGCGAGCGGAGCCATGAAGGCGATGCTCCGAGGCGAACGGGGGTGGAGGCTGAGCAAGCGCCAGATCGCCCACGCTGCGACGATGAACGACAGGTTGCTCAGCGCATTGACCGGCTCGGCCCAGATGGCCTGCGATCCGCGCTCGCAGTAGTGGTCGACGTGCTCGTACCAATTCATCTAGCTTGTCCTCTCCGGGGACCATAGGTGGGGGCGGCTCTCACCGCAGCGATGTATGCGGCCGGTCGTACGCTCAGGTGTGCTGTGTGAGCCTGGCTGGGGCGTCCGCACTCGGCTGCGGCGCAGGGCTCGCGGCCAGGGGAGGCGTGGGGTGTACACGGGCCGCGGAGAGCAGGGGCCCAACCATGGCGGTGGTCACCACCGCCATCACGACCATCATCGAGTAGATGCGGCCGTTGATCAGGTGCAGTTCAAGTCCGACGGACAGCAGGACGATCTCGGTCAGGCCCCGGACGTTCATCAGCGCCGAGATCGGCAGAGCGACCTCCCGCGGGAGCCCTGCGAACCGGGCGCCTGAGTAGGCGCCGACGGTTTTGGTGATCGACGCGACCGCGATGAGGACCACGAGCGTGACGAGCCCTGCCCCGGTGAAGCCCGCCAGGCTCACCTTGGAGCCGGCCACGACGAAGTACAGCGGCAGGAGCAGCGCCCCCGCCTGGTCGACGCCCTGAATCACCTGGGTCCGTAGCCGTTCGAGCCCGGCCCGCGGCATCGCGGCTCCGAACGCGAAGGCGCCGAAGATGTAGTGCACGCCCAGCCACTCTGTCGCGGCACAGGACAGCAGCAGGCCCGAGGCGAGCAACGGCAACAGGGACGGCGGGAGGCTCTCGTTCTGGACGTGCTTGCGCAACAGCCGTCCCAGCAGGGGCCGTACGGCCACGACCAGCAAGAGAAAGTAGACCGGCAACAAGCCGACCCGCCACTGATCGGCGCTGCCGCAGAGAGCCGCCACGACGGCGAGTGCAACCCAGGCCACCAGGTCTCCGACGGCTGCGGCGGCCAGCGCCACCCCACCGAGCGGCTGCCGGTTGAGGCCCCGGTCGGCCAGAATGCGGGCGAGTACGGGGAACGCGGTGACCGACATGGCGATGCCCATGAACACGACGAATCCCCACTGTGAACCCGGCGCGTAGTGCTCGGAGAGCGGCAGGGCCATCAGCGCACCGGCCAGCAGCGGCAGGAGCATCGATCCTCCGGCCACGCCCAGCGCCGAACGCGCCCTGCCACGCAGCAGCGCATGGTCTAGTTCGTACCCGACGACGAACATGAACAGGGCTAGACCCATCGCGGCGAGTGCGGAGAGCAGCGGCATCACGGACTGCGGAAACAGGACCGCACGCACGGACTCGGGCAGCAACAGTGGGCCGAGCGCGATGCCGGCCACGATCTCGCCGACTACCGCGGGCTGGCCTACGCGACGCGCGACGGCACCGAAAAGCTTGGCCACGGCCAGCAGGGCGGCCACGCTGAGGAAGAGGTGAACTGTGGTCTCACCGTTCAACGGTTCGCTCCCGACAGGGTGGAGGGTGCAGGCAGGGTTCCGGAGGCGGACCGCCCTGCGGCGCGGACGAGAAACACGGCCATGACGCCGCCGACGGCGAGGAACACGACCGGAAGGTACAGAGACTCCCCGAGGGCCGAGCCGAAGGCGCCTCGGGATGTAACCGGAACCGCGCCCGGCGCCGTACCGCCCTCGCCGACGGAGGCATCCACCCCGTGGGCGGCCATCCGGTCCACGAGCACGGTGCTGATCGCGGCGCTGCCGAGCACCGAACCGAACTGCCGGACAGCGTTATAGGCACCCGCGCCCGCACCGGCCCCATCGAGGGGCAATCTGAGCGTGGCGGTGACCGCGAGTGCGGGCCAGATGCAGGCATTCGCAACACCGGCGAGCGCGGCCCCGGCGTAGAACACCCCTAGTTCCGCCGTGGGCGTCATGTGCGCCGCGAACCAGGCGAGAGTGACCGCGAAGAGCGCAAAGCCTGCCACGGGAATCGCCCTCGGATGAATCCGGTCGCCGAACTTGCCGATGACAGGAACGAACACCATGGCCAGGACTGCCATGGGGGCAAGTACGGACCCGGCCCTGGTCCCCGGCATGACACGCACCGCTTCCAGATAGAAGTACAGCGGCACCATGAGCGCGGCGACGGCCCCGGCCGCGACGGCGACGGCTGCACTCGACAGTGCGAAGTTGCGGTCCCGGAAGATCTCCAAAGGCAGCAGAGGCACACCCTTCATGCGGGCCTGATGGGTGAGGAACACCGCGAGTACACCGACCCCGGCCGCCACCGCCCAGCACACCTGCGCGTCCCAGCTCCGGCTCCCGCCTTCCTGAATGCCGTACACGAGCAGGACCATTCCGACACCGCTGAGCACGCTTCCGGTGACGTCGAACCGGTGCGGGCTTGTCGGCAGGACAGGCACGTGGCGGGCGGCGAGTACGCAACCGGCCACACCGATCGGGACGTTGACGAAGAAGATCCACTCCCAGCCGAGACGGTCGACCAGAGCACCTCCGAGGAGCGGCCCAAGGAGGTTGGCCAGGCCCGCAACGCCGCCCCAGAGGCTCATCGCCGCGCTGCGCCGATCCGCCGGGAAGGTACGCGTGATCACTGCCATGGTCTGGGGCGCCACGAGGGCGGCGCCCACACCCTGCAGGGCGCGGGCCGCGATCAGCACGCCGATGGACGACGCCAGACCGCACCCCAGCGACGCCACCGTGAACACGGCGAGCCCACAGAGATAGACGTTCTTGGGACCGAACCGGTCGCCGAGCCTGCCGCCAGGGAGGAGCAGCGCCGCGAAGCTGAGCAGGTAAGCGCTCGTCACCCAGACGAGAGACCCCACGTCGGCATGCAAACTCGTCATGATCTTCGGGCCTGCGACCGCGACGATCGTCATGTCCAGGATGACCATGAAGTAGCCGACGATCAGCGCGGTGAGCGTCACCCACGGATTCGGCCTGGTGGTCACGGATTTCCTCCTTTCTGAAAGATGGCGCTGCGGTCGAGCTCACTGGACACGGCTCAGGGCCCGTTTCAACGCGAAGGGCAAGACGCCGAGGCCTCGAACGAACCTGGTGAGGGCATGCGGTGAGGCGGTGTCGAGGTGGTGTCGCACGGGCGGCCCGAAGACGTACTGCCAGGACAGCCACTTCCGGTCGAGGCGCCCCAACTGCTCGGCGATGTCCACGGCCATCACCCGCACTGTCTCCTTGCTGTACGGGTGGGTCTTACTGATGGGCAGCCGCTGTGCGCCGATCTTCTGGTAAACGGGGACGAGCTTCTCGATGGCGTCGAGTACGAGATAGCGGCAGTCGAGGTGGAAGGCGAGTCGGGCCACCTCCCGGAAGAGGGCGACGACCACACCGGCACCGCGGTAGTCGGGGTGGATCGCGAGCCGTGACACCTCGACGAACCCGCCGCGCCAGATGTGCACAGGCAGGCCCGTCGTCTCGTTCTCTATCTCGCTCAGCGCGCGGCTGCCGGAGTTGACGACCACCCGGCCGGTGCCCAACGCCTTGTCCCCGAGCAGGCAGATGAAATTGACCGCGTGCGGGTCCAGGTGATCCGCGACCTCTGTGCCGTCGTCCACATCTGCCAAGCGGCCGAAGCGACGGTTGCCGACGAGCCGTACGTCGAGGGCCTGCCGGAACGACGCGGTGTCGGAAACGGTCTGCACCGTCAGGTACTTGGTCACCCGGGACGGCCGAACTCCCGCATCCCGCAGGTCGCCGAATCCGAACCCGTCCGAGGTGCCGGTCAGGACGATCGCGGCCGTCCGCACCGAGCCCCGGTCGGCCAAGGCGAACTGGAAGTGGACACCGTCGAGCTGTTCTTGACAGCCCGTCAACTGCGCGCGCAGCCGCAGGTGGCCCAGCCACGGCAGCCACGAGTCGATGTCCACCGACATCCCGGGTGACAGACAGCGCCCGGGGTCCTCGGTCACGAACTCCCCTCCATAGGTGGAAAGGCGGACCAGACTGATACGCCGGAGGCGTTGGTAGAGCACGGCGCTCTTGAGGCTCGCGGCGATCGGGGTCACCAGTGGATGGGCCCGGCCTGTGCGCTTTTGGACGGGGAAGCGGGCTTCGACAACGGCCCGGTTCCTGTCCACGGCATACTCCCGTGTGTGCACGGGGGCCAGTTTCCGCTTCCGGTATCGGGAGCGGTCCGCGCGGAAGAGCACGGCAAGCCGGCCGTCCGGCGCGAGTTCGTCGATCTCACGTGGGTCCACGACGGAGAAGACCGTCGTGCCGTCCCCTCGGCGCTCTTCCAGGACTGCCCGGACCTGCTGTCGTCCCGACCGGAGCAGTACCTCCGGCCTGTGCAGGTCAGTCTTCCAGTGCCGGTATGTGACGTCGGTGCCGAGGTCTTTGGCGTATATGAGTTCCATAGCTGCTTCCCTTTCGGCTCGCCTCGCCCTGGGGCCCTGATTCACCGTTCGCCGATGCGGTCATTCCGCGAAGTGGTCCTGGAAGAAGGCCTGTCCCTCGTGCCAGGAACCGAGGCCGGAAGCTGCGTTGATATGGCCCTTGAGCCCGACGTTCACCAGGCGGGACCCCAGGCCTTCCGCGAGCACCGTGGAGTGGTCGAGGGTGCCGTAGGGATCGTCCTCGCTGGCGACGAGAACAGTCGGGAAGGGCAGTGGCGTGTGTGCCGGGGCGCTGAACCCCTGGGCGGCAGCCGGGAAGTTCTTACCCTCGACGTCAGGTACCGCGACGAGCAGGGCGCCGGTGATGCCGGTGTCCTTTCGCTCTCGGGCCCACTCGGTCAGGAGCAGACAGCCGAGGCTGTGCGCGACGAGCACCTTGGGCCCGTCGATCGAGGTGAGGACGTCGTCGAGGTCCTTCACCCACAGGTCGCGGACAGGGGCGTCCCACGAGGCGTGCTCCACCCAGACTCCGCTGCCCCGCCGCTGATGCCAGTGACGCTGCCAGTGGTCCGGCCCGGAGTTGCCGATGCCGGCGAGGAAGACATGAGTCGTCTGCTGCTGCATGCTCACACCTCGTACTCGACGCCGACGCCGTCGAAGCGCAGCCGGTCCTGGATGACGACCCGCTCGCCGTTCTTGTCGTAGCCCTTGAGCAGACCCGCCTCCATCAGCCGGATGACGATCTGCGAACTGAGCTCCTGCCGGCCCGTCTCGCTCAGCCGGCGCACGAGCGTCTTGTAGTCGACGTCTTCTTTCAGAACGGTCTTGAAGATGTCCAAGTGGACCTCCTCAAGGGGCCACTTGACCATGTCGCGGCCGTCCTCGTTGGCGAGTACCTGCTTCGGTTCGAGCCGGAAGCTCAGCGGCTCCACCTTGTAGTGGGGTTCGAGCCGGACCTCGCTGCCGTTCCATTCGAGTCGCTTGATGCGGTTCAGCTGCTTGGTCAGCTCACTGATCCAGCGCACGCGCGCGGCGTTGAGCTCATCGTCGGTGAACTCGTCCGTCAGCTCCATGCGCTGGTGACTGCCGATGGCGATCATGGTGGAGGCGCGGTCACGGAAGTCGCCTATCGACCACGACGCGTCGTCGCGGTCGGCCTTCACGAGCCGGTCGAACCACTCCTGGCGCTCCAGGCGCTCGTCGTCCGACTCGCTGATCCGACGCTTGCGCCAGAACTCGGAGTCCGGCTCGGTGAAGGAGGCGAAGGTGTAGAAGGAGGCCAGGAACTCGTGATACTGCTCGTAGGTCTCGCGGTAGGTGCGGTTGTACCAGGCGTGCACCGCTTCTTGCTCGTCCTCGTTCTGCGTGATCCGGTCGATCGCCGCAGCCGCCGATACGGCCGACTGCGTGGCGAGGTGAACGCCCTGCGAGAACAGCGGGTCGGTGAAGCAGGCGGCGTCGCCGCACAGGAAGTAGCGGTCAGCGGAGAAGTGCGCGGAGTCGTAGGACCAGTCGTGGACGATCCGGACCTCGTCGACCATCTCCGCGTCGCCCAGGATCTCCGTGGCCCGGGTGGCCTTGGCCAGGGTCTCGCGATAGAACCGCTCGGGTCCCAACTCCTTTACCTGCGCCGCCTTGGAACGGTCCACGACGAGGCCGACGCTGTAGAGGTCGTCCTTGACAGGGATCATCCATACCCAGCCGTCCTCGAAGGTGATGGAGTAGGTCGTGCCCTTGAGGCCGTTCTCGAAGGGGTCCTCGAGGTTGAAGTACGACCACACAGCGAAGTTCTTGTAGAACTCGTCGTAACGGCGGACCTTCAGCCGGCGGGCGAGCGGGCTGTTGGAACCGCCCGCGTCAATGACGAAGTCGCTCTGCACCGCGCGCTTGACGCCGTCCTGGCGGACAGTCATCGTGACCCGGTCCTCGGCGGAGATGTCGACGTCCGCCACCGGGGTGCCCTCGTGCACGGCGATGCCGCGTTCCCTGACCTCGTCGAGCAGCAGCTGGTCGAAGTCCTCGCGCTTGACCTGGATGGCGTGATCGAAGATCCACGGCGCTGTCTTCGGGGTGCTGAAGGAGAAGGTCCACGGCGCCTGGTCCTGGCCCCAGAGGAAGGTCGCGGAAGGCTTCTTCACGTAGTTCTTGGAGTCGATCTTCTCTTGCATGCCGAGCCGATTGAGGATCGACATCGTGCCCGGCAGGAAGGACTCCCCGACGCGATAGCGGGGGAAGTGATCCCGCTCGAAGACCTCGACCTCGTGGCCCAGCTTGTCGAGGGTCAGAGCCGCCACACAGCCTGCGGGCCCTGCCCCGATGATGGAAATCTTCGAACGCTTCATTGAAGGGACTCCTTAGAGAGACTTGATGGATTTGATGCGGCTGGGCGACAGGTAGGAGAACCCGCTGCTTGCGTTGTCGAAGAGGCTGAGGCCTGCCTGGAATCTGCAGTCGCTGCCGATGACGACGTCCGGCGCTACCGTGCAGCTCAGGCCGAAGAAGTTGTCGTCGCCGATCTCGGCGCTGTTGCCGCAGTGGAAGTTCGGGGCGAGGAAGTTGTTCTCACCGAGCCGTGAGTGGTGCCCGATCGTGCAGTGGTAGTTCACGACGTTGTAGCTGCCGAGCGTCACGTCGGCGCCCACGTAGTTGTCCGGGCCGATGACGATGCCCGTACCGGCGAGCGCCCCCGCGGCCACCTTGGACGAGGGATGGATGATGTTCTCCGCCACCAGTTCGTGCCGGGTCATGAAGCCATCGATCACGGCGCGCCGACGAGCGATGTCCGAGAGGGCCAGGACGACGTGGTCACCGGGCGACGGCTCATACCCCTCGAGTGGGGCGCAGAGTTCGGCCGGCGCGTATGTCTGCTCCCCGGCCACTGCCAGATGGCGCGTGATGCGGTACTGCTCGGTCCCGGAGGCCGTGATGTCGTCGATGTAGTGGGCAACCTCGACGGCGAACTTCCCGGCGCCGATGACGAGGAGATCCGTCATGCGCGGAGCCTCTTCTTCTTGAACCTCTCCGAGACGGAGACCGCGTCGATCACGGTGACCTTCGAGGGAACCTTGAACGGCTCGACCTTCCCCGCCAGGAATTCACCGAGGTGCCTGCGGGCCTCGGCGCGGCTCATCGCTCCGCGCGGCTTGATGTCCACGCACACGGACTGGCCGGTGATGCCGTTCGGCTTGCCGTAGACCACGCAGTCGTCGATCAGCGGGCTGCCGAGCAGGATCGACTCCACCTCTAGCGGCAGCACCTTCTCCCCACCGACATTGATGACTTCCTTGGCCCGGCCCTTGATCTTGATGAAGCCGTCCGCGTTCTCCTCGGCGAGGTCCCCGGTACGAAACCACTGGTCCTCGGTCAGCGAGTCGCTGGGGTAGTTGAGATAACCCATGAACTGGGTACTGCTCTTGATCTGCAACTCGCCGTCCACGATGCGGTATTGCACGTTCGCATCGGAGATCTTGAAGTAGGTGCTGCTGGACGACTCGCTCATCGTTGTCGAAATACCGGTTTCGCTGGTCCCGAAGGTCTGCAGCAGCTTCGTCCTGGGGAAGACCGCGTGGACGCGCTTCAGCAGTTCCTCCGGCATCGGCTCGGTGCCGTATGTGATGAGCCGCAGACTGCTGAGGTCGTACTCCCGGTGATAGCCGCCGATCAGGATGAGATTGAGGAAGGTCGGGCTGGTGGGCAGCAGCCGTATCCCGTGCCTCTCGATCAGGGCGCAGATCTCGTCCGGCGTCCGGTGCCGCGGAATGACGGCCGCCCCGCCGATACGTACCGCGCCCAGCAGCGAATTGATGCCGCCGATGTGGTCGAACAGCAGGAACATGAGGATGTTCGGTACTTTCACCCCCACCCGCGTGCGCCGGCCCAGCTTCTCCTCGACGAGTGCGTCGAGGTTGTGCAGGATCGCCTTGGGCGCCCCCGTGCTTCCGCTGCTGAGCAGTACGAGTCCGGCCGTACCCTCATCCACGAGGCGACCGTAGGTCTCGTGCGCCACCTTCCCGCCCCTGGCCATGGGCTGGATGTCGAGGTCGTCGCCCACCTTGGCGAAGTGCTGGGGGGCGCAGGATTCCTCGATCGTGCTCAGCGCACCCTCGGTAGGCGTCACCAGGGGCACGACGACGTTCTTGTTGAGGTACAGCGCGAGAAACGCCGCGATCGACTGGAACGAGAAGTCGCCGTTCAGGACGACTACGTCATGGGGACGCACCCCGCCCTCGCACAGGACGTCGCCAAGCCTCCGCACCTCCTGCGCCAGTTCGCTGTACGTGTAGGACGTGTCCCGGTCGACGACAGCAGTCCGGGACCCCAGATCCGCGAGCCTCTCGACGAGTTCATCTCTCATTCAGTGAACACCACCCAGAAATATCGTCTCGCCGGTCACGAATCGCGATTCCTTGGAGAGCAGGAACTCGACGGGGCCGACGAGGTCATCCATCGTGCACAAGCGTTTGATCGTTTGCCGCTCGATCAGATCGTCGAGCATTCCCTCCGGGAGCGTTCGGGTGAGAATGGTGCGAACTGGTGGCAGCCCGATGCCATTGACCCGAATATTGAAATCGGCCAACTCCTTGCTCATCACTCGGGTCAGCTGTTCGACCGCGCTCTTGCTGGCGGAATAGACGAGTTGGCCGGCCAGGGACCACGGCACCGCGACGGTCGACACGTTCAGGATCGCCGGGGCGGGCCCGGTGCTCCGCTGGAGCAGCTTGGCAGCCTCTCGGCAGCAATTGAGGACGGCGAAGAAGTTGAGATCGAAGATGTCTCGGGAGACGCTGTCGGGTGTCATCATGAAGTGATTCATGTTCGATGTGCCCGCATTGTTCACCAAGGCATCGATATATCCGTGCTCCTGTCTTACCCTGCGGAACATCGACCTGATCTGCCGAGCGTCGGTGAGGTCTACTTCGTGATGCCGGTAACTGGGGTGGTCGATCGTCGACGGCTTTCTGCTGCAGCCGACGACCTCATGACCTGCCTCCAAGAAATGCATCGCCAGTGACTTCCCGATGCCGGTCCTGGTACCTGTGATGAGGATTATCATGATTCAGTGCAGCCGATACCCGATCAACAGGGGCAGGGTGTAGAGCTGCGGTCCGATATCCGCGGGCTTCAGATCCTTGGATTTGTAGAGCGACGGAACCTCCCTGGCTATCGTTTTGGTGAAGGGAAGTTTCCGCGACCCGGACATCTCGTCCCGGTCCATCACGACGAAGGCGAGGCGGAGCCGTAGGCACCAGCGCAGCTTGAGATGGTCGATGTGCTTGAGCAGCAGGTCCTTGTTGCTTGCGTAAAGGATTCTGCCGAACGGGCGGAAGCGCCCGAGCCGCAACTTCTTGAGGATGACGTACGCGTAATCGGTGGATCCCTTTTCACGGATCAGGAAGTGCCTGCACTCCACATTCTCGTGGTCGAAGAAGATCTTCCGGTCCGCGTCGTCCAGGTACGGCAGGATCGCGTGCTTCCGGGCCTCGACAAGGACGCCTGTGCCGAGGCTTCGTGCTGTCGGAACGGGCAGAAAGAGCAGCAGCTTCCTCTCCAGGTCCTGCCAGCCGAACTTCTTGCTGATGTCGTAGACGGCCTGAGTCGGTGTGTAGTTGAGCAGGGTCGCCTTGCGTAGCGACATGATGGGCAAGAAGAGCTTCATGCTCTCCTTGCGATACGCCTCTTTCACATACCAGCTGTGTATTTCGCAGAACTTGCGGAGCTCGCCATCGACTTCTCGCTCCGTGAACAGCGTTCCGAGAAATCCGACTACCTCGTCGTCATCCTCCATGACGTATCCGTAGTAGCCCTCGTCGCCGCCCCAGACGGGACGGAACATGCGACTTCTCGCATCGAAGGGGATCCAGGCGGAATTGAGTGTGGAGTCACGAAGGAGCGGATACACCTGTTGCAGATCGTCCCCACGGGCTTTCCTGACCGTAACCGTCATCAGGGTGCCTCGTCACACCGACGCGACGGCCACGCCGTCATCGGACAGGGCGAGATCGATCTCTTCCTCGATGTACTCGACCAGACGGTCGACCCCGCTGAACGGGCTCACGCGTCGAGAGACGGCCTTCTCCGAGGTGAGTGAGATTTCCACGTCGAACTCGTCCTCGATGGCTTCTTCCACCTGCACCAGGAAGTTGACCAAATGCATCGAGTCGAAGACGCCGGCATCGCCGTACAGGCTGACCTTCTGCAGGTTCTCGGTGGGGATCTTTTCGTCCCGGGTGGTGTTGAGCTCCTCGATGACGTTCGAGAGCAGCTGGAGAATCTGGTCCTGCATGGCTGAGGCCCTTCTCTCTGGACGTTGATGCTCGCAGTGTTCCGGCGCCTCATTGCGCGGGGAATTAACTGAAGAACAGGAATCCGGGAATGTGTGTGAGGCGCAGTCCGAAGCTGTTCCCTTGGGGCCCGTTTCCGCTTGTGCGGCGCGATCCCCGGGTATACGCCAACTCGCCCACCGCCGACCACTCCTGCGGCTCGATGAAGTTAGGTGCAGTTGCGTGACAGAGTCAAGCATTCACTGAAACAGGCCGCTGACATCGGTTTGAAAAGGATGTGACATCGCCGCTGTGTAGATTTTCTGGCCGAAGCGGGACAACGCTTTTCCGATGCAGTGGGGAGTGCAATCGATGAGTACGGCAACGTTGCAACGAGCAGAGATACGTGTCTCGGCCGTGGACGCGCAGCGCATGTGGGACCTGTCGGGTAAGGCCGCGGAGCAGCCCGCAGCGACGCCGACGGACCTCGCGGACTTGCTTCTCGCTGTGCCCGAGTCGGTCCGCGAGGGACTCCTGGCTTTCGCGGACGGCACGTCACACACGGGCTACGTCCTGTTGCGCGGCCTGACGTTGGGCGTCCTTCCGCCCACTCCGAACGAGCACGGCTCGCTCCTGCTCGACCAGCACCCCACGTCTGGCACGCTGCGTCTGGTGGCGGACCTCGTCGGTTCTCTGATCGGGTACGCGGACGAGAAGAACGGCGCGCTGCTTCACGACGTGCACCCCGTCAAGGGAGAAGAGACCCGCATCGAGAACAGCGGTTCTGTCGCCTTCGACTTCCACACCGAGAACGTGCACCACCCTCTGCGTCCGGACTTCCTGGGGTTGCTGTGCCTGCGGCAGGATCACGAGGGGGTGGGCGCCACACGAGTGGCCTCGGTGCGCCAGGCGTTGCCATTGCTGGCGCCACGACACCAGGAAATACTTCGCCGCCCCGTGTTCACCAGCGCCTACCCGACCTCGTTCGCCCGCAACATCGCAGGGCCGCGCCCGTCGGCCGGGCCGCACCCGGTGCTGTTCGGCCCAGTCAACGAGCCCTTCATGCGCTTCAATTCCCACAACACCACCGCTGACGACACCGAGGGCACTGAAGCGCTCCAAGCCCTGTCGAAGGCACTGGAGGTGGTCTGCAAGGACGTCGTGCTCGAGCCCGGCGACCTTGTGCTGGTGGACAACCACATCGCGGCCCACGGACGTTCGTCATTCACGCCTCGCTTCGACGGCACCGACCGGTGGCTGCGCCGCTGCTACTCGCTGCGCGGCGTGCCGCGTTGGGCAGAACTGATGATGCCGAAGCAGCGGGTGGTTCCCGAGCTCGCAGACATCAACGGGATCTTCTGACGGTTCCCGCACCGGCAGGAAAATTCGTCAGCCCTAAGCGGGGCAGCGCATCCAAGCAGAGAAGGCAAAGCGGTAGTGGATGTCATAGATATGGGTGGCCTCATGGCCGTGGCCGGCGCTGCCGGCTGGGTGGATGCAGTGGTCGGGGGCGGTGGGCTGCTGCTGATCCCCACGCTGCTCCTGGCCTTCCCACAGCTGTCCCCGGCTGTCGCCCTGGGCACCAATAAGCTGACCGCTGTCACGGGTACGGCGGTGGCCGCGGTCACGTTCGCGAGACGAACGAAGCTCGACAGATCGGTGGCCCTGTCCGCCGGGCTTCTCGCCCTGCCGTCCGCGGGCCTCGGCGCCCTGTCGGCCTCCCAGTTGCCGACAGCTTGGTTCCGACCCGTGATCATGGCGCTGCTTGTCGGCGTTGCCGTGTTCGTCGCGCTACGGCCGACCTTCGGTGCCGTGGAGGGGGCGGAGGCCGTCACGAGGCGGCGTCGCCTCCTCGCCATCGCCGTGGCGGGCTGCGGCATCGGCTTCTACGACGGCGTCTTCGGCCCTGGCACCGGCACATTCCTCATCCTGGTCTTCACCGGCTTGCTCAGTTTGGAGTTCGTGCAGAGCTCAGCCCTGGCGAAGATCGTGAACGTGGGGACGAATCTTGGCGCGCTGTGCGTATTCGCCCTCCAAGGGCAGGTGCTGTGGCTGCTCGGTGCCTGCATGGCTGTCTGCAACATCGCCGGAGCAGCACTGGGGGCTCGCACAGCCCTGAAGCGAGGCTCCGGCTTCGTACGAGCCGTGCTGATCGTGGCCGTGACCGGCATGGTCGTGAAGCTGGCCATCGACCAGTTCGGCTGACCGCAGCTCCGCTCCCGTGGTCACGGCTACCAAGATTTCATGCCTGACGACGTAGAAAACTGGATCAAGAAGGAGAAATTGAAGTATGCGCAAGGCGGCAAGGAACACCATGATGGCCGGCATGACCACGGTCATGGCCTTCAGTTGCATCCCGCTCTTCCTTACTACGGCTCATGCGGGAGAGAACGCCACTAGGGATCCCAACTGTGCAGTCAACACTTCCGGATCTCCAGGTCGTGAGTCGTTGACCATCAACGTCACCAAGAATCCGTGCGGGCACCAGGTGCGCTCCTATACCAAGTGCATTACCAGCACAGGCGTTTCCAGCACTAAGACGGGGTCCGTGGTGAAGACCGGTAAGAGCAAAGTCGACTGTGGCACCGCCATGGTCGACGGCCGTAGCGGGACGTGGGGCCACGATGTGAACGTGCCAGGACAGGGATGGACAAGGTACCCCGAATAGGCT
>NZ_JBHTSF010000068.1:0-47097 GCF_042795295.1 Streptomyces sp. NPDC056486 | reverse complement strand
GGCCCGCCGTGCGTCCTGGGCCACTTCACGGAGAGACCTCTACTCCACGAAGAGACCCCGCGCCGCCGCCCCCGCGTCGAACTCCTCCAACCGCGCCTGCGCGTCCGGGAGTCCGTCGCACATGGCCTCCAGGAGCACCCGGCCGAGCAGCATCGGCGCGCACGCCGTGTCGAAGGCGAGACCCGTGCCGACCGCAGCCGGGAGGAGGAGGTCCGAGTGCGCCGCCACGGGGGCGAACGCCGAGTCGGCCACCGTCACCACCGAGAGCCCGGCCGCCTGCGCGTAGGCGAGCGCGTCCACGACCTCCCGCGGATGCCGGGGCAGCGCGAAGCACATGAGCGCGGACGCCCCCGCCCGTACCGCCGCGTCGATGCGGTCGGCCAGCATCGTGCCGCCCTCGTGGAGGAGGCGTACGTCGGGGTGGACCTTCGCCGCGAAGTACGAGAAGCCGTACGCCTGTGACGCGGCGGCCCGCAGGCCCAGGACGGGGAGCGGCCGCGAGGAGGCGAGGAGTTGCCCGGCGCGCTCCAACGGCGACGGGTCGGCGAGCACCTCCGCCAGGTGCCGGAGGTTCTCGATCTCCGCCTCGACCGCCTGCTGGTACTCGTTGAGGGAGGCCTCGCCCGCCGCCTCCGCGGGCGCCAGCTCCCGCAGGTGCCTGCGCAGTGCCGGATACCCGTCGAAGCCGAGCGCCACGGCGAAACGGGTCACCGAAGGCTGGCTCACCCCGGCGAGCTCCGCCAGTTCGACGCTGGAGAGGAAGGGGACGTCCCCCGCCCGCCGCACCATGCAGTGCGCGATGCGCCGCTGCGTGGGCGTGAGGCGGTGGCCCTCGAAGAGCACCTGCAGCCGCGCCGCGGGACTGTCACTCATACCGTTCCCCTCACAACACCCTGACCCTCGAAGCCCGTTCCGTTCCCGGACCCGAGGTCCAGCCACAGCTCGGTGAACCGGTCGAGCAGCCCGGCCGCCACCGTCACATCATCCGTCAACGGCCGGTCGGCCAGCTCCGGGTCGAGCACCGAGTCCGCGAGGTCGAAGGCGCGCCCGACGGGCAGGTCCGGGTCGAGGCGCATGTCCCGCTGCCTCAACACCCGCACGGCCGCGACGAGTTCACAGCCCACCACCAGGCGGTACGCCTCACACGCCCGCAGCGTCTGCCGTGCCGCGAGCGAGGCGAAGCTGGCCTGCTCCTCGACGCCACGGGAGAGCACCGCGTGGCCGAGCGAGGCCGGCGCGGAGAAGGCCCGCAGGTCACCGAGGGCCGCCCCGGCCGCATACTCCAGGATCATCACGCCCGACGAGGCCGGTTCGCCGTCCGCGAGGAACGGGCGAAGACGGGTGAAGCCCGGTTCGTTCAGGGTCGAGAGGCGGGACGTCGACAGGCGCGCGGCTTGTGTCACCGCCAGCCTGAAGTGGTCGAGGGAGAGGGCGAGTTGGGCGAGGTAGAAGCCGCCGTGGTGGTAGGCCGCCATGTCCTCCGCCGAGATCAGCGGGTTCTCGGCGGCCGCGTTGATCTCCACCGTGAGGACGTCTTCGAGCGCGTCCGCCGCGTCGTGCGCGGGCCCGTGGATCTGCGGCAGACAGCGCAGGCCGTAGGGGTCCTGGATGCGGCCGAGCGGTGGCGTGGGGCGGTCGGGCGCGCCGAGGATCTGCCGCATCCGTTCCGCGACCGCGTACGAACCCGCGTGCCGCCGGGCCTCGTGCACGGGCAGCGCGTACGCCTCGTACGAACCGTCGACCGCCATCAGGGTCAGCGCCGCCACCATCTGCGTGGCCGCGACGAGGCCGCGCAGCTCGTGCAGGGCGAGCGCGGACTGGCCGAGCGTGAGGGCGTTGCTGCTGATCAGGGCGAGGGCGTCGTTGTTGTCGAGGGGCTGCGGGTCGGGGGCGGCGCCCGTCCCCTGCCAGGGATGCTCACCCGCGAGAGCGAGGCCCATCTGCGCGAGCGCGGCGATGTCACCCGTGCCGACGGAGCCGAATTCATTGACCTTGGGGTACGCACCTGTCCCCAGGGCCTCGCAGAGCGCCGTGACGACGGTGGGGCGCAGCCCCGCGCCGCCCGCGAGCAGCTGGTTGGCGCGGACCGCGAGCATCGCGCGCACCTGCCGCGCGGGGAGCTCATCGCCGATCGCTCCGGCGTGGCTGCGCAGCAGGCGCAGACCGTGGTCGGCGGCCGCCTCGGTCGGCACGGACTCATTCCGGTTGGCGCCCACGCCGGTGGAGCGGCCGTAGACGCGACCCCAGGAAGCGATCTCACGGGCGGCGTTCCATGAGCTCTCCACGCGCTTCATGCCGTCCGTTCCGGGAACTGGCTTAGCGGTAGATTCGGCCATACGTACGACATCTGCGACCATCAGTCCGCGGCCGTCCAGGACGACGACCGAGCCGCTGTCGTCGGTCGCCCTGCCGTTCGCCTTGTCCGCGATACGAGACGACATCACTCGTAATTCCTCCTCAACCGGACGCTTCGTCTTGCCCTGCGACCACTTGTAACCAGTGATTTACACCTGGGCTCCGACTAACTATTGACAATCTATTCAGTCACAAAGAACTCTGCATGAAGATATACAGCCGGGCAAGGGACTCCTCATGATCCAATTCGATACGGTCCACAAGCGCTTCCCGAACGGCACAACCGCGGTCCATGACCTCAGCCTTGAGATGCCGGAAGGGGGCGTGACCGTCCTCGTCGGATCTTCCGGTTGCGGCAAGACGACAACGCTCCGCATGATCAACCGGATGGTCGATCCGACCTCAGGGACGATCAGAGTCAACGGCAAGGACGTCCTGGAGCAGGACGCGGCCGAGCTGCGCCGCTCCATCGGGTACGTGATCCAGCAGTCCGGGCTCTTCCCGCACCGCACGGTCCTGGACAACATCGCGACCGTGCCGCTGTTGCTCGGCTGGGGCCGCAAGAAGGCGCGGGCACGGGCGGCGGAGCTCCTGGAGACGGTCGGCCTCGCCGCCGACGCCGGGAAGCGCTACCCGCACCAGCTCTCCGGCGGCCAGCAGCAGCGCGTCGGTGTGGCCCGCGCGCTCGCCGCCGACCCGCCGGTGCTCCTGATGGACGAGCCGTTCGGTGCGGTCGACCCTGTCGTCCGCACCCAGCTCCAGGACGAACTCCTGCGCCTGCAGCGTGAGTTGAACAAGACCATCGTCTTCGTCACGCACGACATCGACGAGGCCGTACGGCTCGGCGACCGGATAGCCGTCTTCCGCACCGGCGGCCACCTCGTCCAGTGCGCGAGCCCCGCCGAGCTCCTGGCCCGCCCCGCCGACGGCTTCGTCGCGGACTTCCTGGGCGCCGAGCGCGGCCTGAAGCTGCTCTCCCTGACGACGCTGGCCGACGTCCCCAAGGCCCCGGCCCCGGAGGGCGGCGCCTGGGCGCTGCGTCTCGACGCGGCGGGCGCCCCACTGGCCTGGCGGCACAAGGACGCACAGGCCGCGGACGTCCCCGTACGCCCCCTGCGGGACACGGACTCGCTCCTGTCGGCCCTGAACGAGTCGATAGCCGCGCCCAGCGGCCTTGTCGCCCGGGTGGACGCCGAGGGCGTCCTGACCGGCGTCACGTCCCGCGACGACATCCACGAGCACGCGGGGCAGGTACACACCGACGCGAGCGCGGTCGACGCAGAAGCCGCAGACGCCGCAGACGCCGTGGACGTCAGCAAGGCAGACGCGTGAGTGTCGACTGGTCGTGGATAGCCGACCACACCGACGATCTCACCAGCCTCACCCTCTCCCACCTCCAGGCCGCCCTCACCGCCGTGCTCCTGGGCCTGCTCATCTCGCTCCCCCTGGCCGTCGTCGCCCACCGCGTGCGCCCCCTGCGCGGACTGCTCCTCGGCCTGTCGAACATCCTCTTCACCATCCCGTCCATCGCCGTCTTCGTCCTGCTCCTGCCGGTCAGCGGGCTCACCCGCACCACGACCGTCATCGGCCTGACGATCTACACGCTCGTCGTGCTCCTGCGGAACACGGTCGAGGGTCTGGACTCCGTCCCCGCGAAGACGAAGGAGGCGGCCAAAGCGATGGGCACCCGCCCCCTGCGCACCCTTCTCACCGTCGAACTCCCCCTCGCCCTGCCGGTGATCATGGCGGGCGTACGGATCGCGACGGTCATGGCGATCTCCCTCGTCTCCGTGGCGACGTACATCGGCGACGGCGGCCTGGGACAGCTCTTCACCGACGGGTTCCAGCGCAACTTCCCCACCCCCGTCATCGTCGGCGTCGTCCTGACCCTGCTCCTCGCGCTCGTCGCGGACGCGCTGCTCGTCACCCTCCAGTACGTCCTGACCCCCTGGACCCGCCGCAAGAGGAGCGCGTGACATGTACGAACTCTTCAAGAACCTCGGCGCCTGGCTGGTCAGCGGCGAGCAGTGGACCGGGTCCGACGGCATCGGGCACCGCCTCGTCGAGCACCTCCAGTACTCGCTGCTCGCGACCCTCATCGCCGCCGCCATCGCGCTGCCGATCGGCCTGCTCATCGGGCACACCGGGCGGGGCGCCTTCGTCGCGATCAACCTCTCCAGCTTCGGGCGTGCGCTGCCCACGGTCGGCCTCGTCGTCCTGGTCTTCCTGGCGAGCGGGCTCTCCATGTGGCCCATCTACATCGCGCTCGTCGCGCTCGCGGTGCCGTCCATCGTCACCAACACGTACGCCGGGATGACCGCGGTCGACCCGGAGGTGCGGGACGCCGCGCGCGGCCAGGGCATGCGCTGGCACCAGGTCCTCTTCCAGGTCGAACTGCCCCTCGCGCTCCCCCTGATCATGACCGGCCTGCGGCTCGCGCTCATCCAGGTCGTCGCGACGGCCACCATCGCCGCGTACGTCTCCTTCGGCGGGCTCGGCCGGTACGTCTTCGACGGGCTCGCCCAGCGCGACCTCGTCCAGGTGCTCGGCGGTGCCGTGCTCGTGGCCGTCGTCGCCGTCGTACTCGATCTCGCGCTCTCCGGACTGCAGCGCGCCCTCTTCCGCCACCGCCCCGCCAAGTCGGCCTAGGAGCAAGCCAGATGGCCCCCATGAACCGCAGAAACGTCCTCGGCGGGCTCTTCGCCGCCGCGTCCGTCCCCGCGCTCGCCTCCTGCAGCGGCGGCGTCACCTCGCTCAACGGAGACGGCTCCGGCGGCTCGGGCGGTGGCTCCAGCAAGAACGGCGTCACCATCGGCACCGCCAACTTCACCGAGAACCAGGTCCTCGGCTACCTCTACGCCGCCGCGCTCGAAGCGGAGGGCATCAAGACAGAGGTCCGGCCCAACCTCGGCACCCGCGAGATCCTCATCCCCGCCCTCAAGGGCGGGGACATCGACCTCCTGCCCGAGTACCAGGGCGCGCTCCTGCACTACCTCGACGCCAAGGCGAAGGCCACCGAGGAGGGCGAGATGCAGAACGCCCTCGCCATGGTCCTGCCGCGCGGCCTGCAGATCCTCCCGTACGGCAAGGCCGAGGACTCCGACGCCTTCGCCGTCACCCGGGAGACCGCCGCCAAGTACGGCCTCAAGTCCCTCGCGGACCTCGCGAAACACAACGGCAAGCTCGTCATCGGCGCCGCGCCCGAGGTCAAGAAGCGCACGGTGGGCTCGGTGGGCCTCAAGGACGTCTACGGAGTCGAGTTCAAGGAGTTCAAGTCCCTCGACTCCTCCGGGCCGCTGGTGAAGGGCGCCCTGAAGAAGGGCGACGTCGACGTGGCGAACCTCTTCACCACCGACACCGACATCGTCGCCGAGAAGTGGGTCCTGCTCACCGACCCCAAGAACCTGATCCCCGGCCAGCACATCGTCCCGCTCGTCGCCGACCGCAAGGCCGACTCGACGGTCCGCAAGGCGCTCGGCCGCCTGGGCAACGCGCTGACGACCAAGGACCTCACCGAGCTCAACCGCCTGGTGGACAAGGACAAGAAGGACCCGGAGGACGTCGCGAACGACTGGGCGGCGAAGCACGGGATCAGCAAGAAGTAGTAGCTCACCAGCAGGGCAACAGTTCGTCCAGCAGCAGGGAGTTCAGCGGATCATGGCAGACAGTCTCGTGGAGCGGCGCTCCATCGACGTCGTCCCCGACGACGAACGGCACGGCACCGCGTTCAGCCAGTTCACCCTCTGGCTCGGCGCCAACCTCCAGATCACCGCGGTCGTCACCGGCGCGCTCGCCGTCGTCTTCGGCGGCGACGTGGTCTGGTCGATGGTCGGCCTGCTGCTCGGCAATCTGCTCGGCGGCGCGGTGATGGCTCTGCACTCGGCGCAGGGGCCGAAGCTCGGTCTGCCGCAGATGATCCAGTCCCGGGCCCAGTTCGGGGTGCGCGGCGCCGTCGTACCGCTCCTGCTCGTCATCCTCATGTACGTCGGTTTCTTCGCGAGCGGCAGCGTCCTGGCAGGCCAGGCGACGGCCCAGCTGACGCACACGAACGACACCACCGGCATCATCGTCTTCGCGGTGATCACCGCGGTGGTGGCAGCGGTCGGCTACCGCGTGATCCATGTCCTGGGGCGGACGGCGAGCGTGATCTGCGCGATCGCGTTCATCTACCTGGGCATCCGCCTCCTGGACCGCGTCGACCTCTCGGCCCTCCTGAACGACGCGCACTTCGACCTGCCGATGTTCCTGCTCGCGGTGTCGCTCTCGGCGTCGTGGCAGCTCGCCTTCGGGCCGTACGTCGCCGACTACTCGCGCTATCTGCCGCGTACGACGTCGGGGCGTGCCACTTTCTGGTGGACGCTGTCCGGGACGGTGCTCGGCTCGCAGTGGTCGATGACCTTCGGCGTGCTCGTGGCGGCGAGCGCGGGCGACGCGTTCCTCGCCAACCAGGTCGGATACGTGGTCGGCCTGGGCGGTACGGGCCTGATCGCATCGTTCCTGTACTTCGTGATCGCACTCGGCAAGCTCACCATCAACGTGCTCAACACCTACGGCGGCTTCATGTCGATGGTGACGAGCATCAGCGGATTCCGGGGCCAGAAGACCCTCTCGCCGCGCGGCAGGGCGGCGTACATCGCCCTGATCATGGTGGCGGGCACGGTGGTGGCACTCCTTGGCAAGGACAGCTTCCTGACGTCCTTCAAGGACTTCCTTCTCTTCCTCCTGACGTTCTTCACGCCGTGGTCGGCGATCAACCTGGTCGACTACTACCTGATCTCCAAGGAGCGGTACGACATCCCGGCGCTCTCGGACCCCGAAGGGCGCTACGGAGCCTGGCGCTGGGACGCCCTTACGGTCTACGGAGTAGGAGTCCTGACCCAGCTCCCCTTCCTGGCCACGCACTTCTACACGGGTCCGCTGGTGGAGCCCCTCGGCGGCGCGGACATCTCCTGGATCGTGGGTCTGGTGATCCCGGCGGCCCTGTACTGGCTCCTCGCCCGCCGCGACACGTCGCACATCCCCACGGACAGGGAGGACAGCCCCGCGGAAAGGGGGGATAGCCCCACTGTCACACCCGCGTCGGCTGCGTAACGTAAGGCCTATGGAAGCCCGTGACGCCGAACTCAAGAAGGAACTCGACGCCACTCTGCACGCCCGCAGAGAGCTAGGCGAAGAGTATGAGTCCGCGCTGGTCGACTCGTTCCTCGGGAAGGTCGAGCAGCGCCTGGACGGCACCATCGACCGGCGCATGCGCCGGCACATGGCCGAGCAGCAGATGGTCGTCGCCCGGGGCTCCCGCGCGTCCAACAGCCCCGTGGACTCCTGGGGCGAGCGCTTCAGCTTCGGCGTCGTCTCGCTGATCCTCGCGATCCCGCTCTCGGCGATCGGCGCGGTCAACGCGGACCTGCCAGGCCTCTTCGTCACCTGGGGCGGCATCGTCGGCGTGAACGCGGTGCACTCGATCAGGGGCATGGCCATCGGACGCCGCGCGGACCGGGGGCGGAAGTCGGAGTGGGACGACTGACGCCTGAGGGCTGCGACTGCGACTGCGGGGGAGTCTGCCCTCATGACCATCTCCGTCGCGCACCTCAGTGACCCGCACCTCACCACCGGCGCACTGGCCGCCGGGCCCGCGGCCGGCCTGCGCCACGCGCTCGCCCGCGTCCTTGCCCTGGAGCCCCGGCCCACCTGCGTCGTGATCACCGGCGACCTGACGGAACACGGCCGCCCCGACGAGTACGAGCAGCTGCGTGAACTCCTCGCGGGCTTCCCGCTGCCCCTGCACCTGACGACCGGCAACCACGACGACCCGGCGGCCCTGGTCAAGGCGTTCGGCGGCACACCGCACCTCGGCGGCACGCACACCTCGCACTACGCCGTCGAGTACGAGGACCTGACGCTGCTCGCCCTGGACTCGAAGGTGCCCGGCGTCGCACACGGCCGTCTCGGCGACGACCAACTCACCTGGCTGGACGCCCGGCTGACGGCCCGTCCCGATGTCCCCGCCCTGGTCTGCGTACATCACCCGCCCGCGGACATCGGCATCCCGTTCCTGGACGGCATGCGCCTCACCGACGGCGACGCCCTGGCGAAGGTCCTCACCGGCCACCCCCAGGTCACCCGGGTCCTCGCGGGCCACGTCCACCGCCCGATCACCGGTGCCTACGCGGGCACGACCCTGTCGACCGCCCCGTCGACGTACCTCCAGAGCTCCCTGACGATGAGCACGGACGGCGCCATGGGTTACCTGCCCGAGCCGACCGCCTTCCAGCTCCACCTGCGGACGGCCACCGGCTGGGTCACGCACACGGTGCCGGTGAGCCATGCGGCGGCGCAGATCCAGGGGTTCTGAGGGGGGGGCATTCGAAGTTCATGCGCGGGGACCGCCGCACCCCCGGGTAACCAGGGGGCGGGACGACGGCGGTCCCCGCGAGGGACGCGGGCCGGGTCAGGACCGGGTCCGCGTCCAGGCGTTCAGAGGTCCGGGAGCCGCTCCGGAGTTCCTGTACGCCGACAACAACCAATGTGCCGGAGCCGTGTTAAGCGTGTGCTGCGCGGACGTGTCGCGCTCGTACCACTTCCGCGAAGTTCGAACCACGGCTCCCGGCACACCCCCTTGTTCACCGGCCCCTCGGCTACTGGCCCTGCTGCGCGGCCAGGAAGGCCAGCAGGTCCTGACGGCTCACCACACCGGTCGGCTTGCCCTCGACCAGGACGATCGCCGCGTCGGCACGGCCGAGCACCGACATCAGGTCGGCGACGGGCTCACCGGAGCCGACCTGCGGCAGCGGGTCCGACATGTGCTTCTCCAGCGGGTCCGAGAGCGAGGCGCGCTGCGCGAACAGGGCGTCGAGGAGCTCACGTTCGACGACGGAGCCGATGACCTCGGCCGCCATCACGTCCGGGTGGCCCGCGCCCGGCTTGACGATGGGCATCTGCGAGACGCCGTACTCACGCAGTACGTCGATGGCCTCACCGACCGTCTCCTCCGGGTGCATGTGGACGAGTGAGGGCAGTCGGTCGCCTTCCTTGCGGCTCAGTACGTCGCCGACGCGAGGCGCGTCGCCCGCCTGCTCCAGGAACCCGTAGTCGTTCATCCATTCATCGCTGAAGATCTTGCTCATGTAGCCGCGCCCGGAGTCGGGCAGGAGTACGACCACGACGTCGTCGGGGCCGAGCCGCTCCGCGACCCGCAGCGCCGCCACGACCGCCATGCCGCAGGAACCGCCGACGAGCAGCCCCTCCTCCTTGGCCAGGCGCCGCGTCATCTGGAAGGAGTCCTTGTCGGACACCGCGATGATCTCGTCCGTCACGGTCCTGTCGTACGCCGTCGGCCAGAAGTCCTCACCGACGCCCTCGACGAGGTAGGGCCGCCCGGAGCCGCCGGAGTACACGGACCCCTCGGGGTCGGCGCCGACGATCGTGACCCCGCCCTTCGAGATCTCCTTCAGGTATCCGCCCGTCCCGGAGATGGTGCCTCCGGTCCCGATCCCCGTCACGAAGTGGGTGATCTTCCCCTCTGTCTGCTCCCACAGCTCGGGGCCGGTGGAGTGGTAGTGGGAGAGCGGGTTGTTCGGGTTGCTGTACTGGTCGGGCTTCCAGGCGCCGGGGGTCTCGCGCACGAGGCGGTCCGAGACGTTGTAGTACGAGTCCGGGTGCTCGGGGTCGACGGCCGTGGGGCAGACGACCACGTCGGCGCCGTACGCGCGCAGCACATTGATCTTGTCGAGAGACACCTTGTCCGGGCAGACGAAGATGCACTTGTAGCCCTTCTGCTGGGCCACGATGGCGAGCCCGACCCCGGTGTTGCCGGAGGTGGGCTCGACGATCGTGCCGCCGGGTTCGAGCTCCCCGCTCTGCTCGGCCGCCTCGATCATGCGCAGCGCGATGCGGTCCTTCACGGAACCGCCGGGGTTGAAGTACTCGACCTTGGCCAGGACGGTCGCCTGAATGCCCGTGGTCACGTTGTTGAGCCTTACCAGCGGGGTGTTGCCGACGAGGCTGATCATCGAGTCGTGGAATTGCACCGTTGTCTCCGGGCTGCGATGTAGTGCGACGAATGGGTGTCGTCAGCGTAAGGGTCCCGTTCAGTCGTTCACCTCCGCTTGCGATTGGCCGACCGTCCTTACGGGGCAATTAGTTGATGTAGGGCGGATTGGCTACGAGGAGGTGGCTGCAGGGCATGTCGAGGGCGAGGGTGGCGCGGCGGATCGCTGCGGGCGCGGCGTACGGCGGCGGAGGCATCGGGCTGCTCGGGGCGGCGGCCGTGGGCGTGGTGCTTGCCGAGGTGCAACTGGCGAAGCGGACCGTGGGAAACAGCGGGGAGCATCCGGCTCCACCGCGGGCGGACGGACGGTACGGCTGGGGGTTCGCGGATCGGCCCGAGGGCGCGGAGCCCTTGCGGTTCGCGATGCTCGGAGATTCGACCGCCGCGGGTCAGGGGGTGCACCGGGCCAGGCAGACCCCGGCCTCGCTCCTCGCGGCGGGGCTCGCCGCGGTGGCCGAGCGGCCGGTGGAGCTGCGGAACGTGGCGCTGCCGGGCGCCATGTCGGACGACCTGGACCGCCAGGTGACGTCGCTTCTGTCCGATGTCTCTTCCTGGGCGCCCGACGTCTGCGTCGTGATGATCGGCGCGAACGACGTGACGCACCGGATGCCCGCGACGCGTTCCGTGCGCCATCTGTCGGCGGCGGTGCGCAGGCTGCGGACGGCCGGGGCGGAGGTGGTGGTCGGTACCTGTCCCGACCTGGGAACGGTGGAGAACGTCTACCAGCCGTTGCGCTGGATGGCGCGGCGCGTGTCACGGCAGCTGGCCGCCGCGCAGACGATCGGTGTGGTCGAGCAGGGTGGGCGGACGGTGTCGCTCGGGGATCTGCTCGGCCCCGAGTTCCTCGCGAATCCGCGGGAGCTGTTCGGTCCCGACAACTACCACCCCTCCGCGGAGGGGTACGCGACCGCGGCGATGGCGGTACTTCCCACGCTGTGCGCGGCGCTGGGTCTCTGGCCTGAGGAGGAGCGCCCCGACGTGTCGCGGCGCGAGGGGTTCCTGCCGGTGGCGCGGGCTGCCGCGCAAGCCGCGTCGGAGGGCGGTACGGAGGTCGCGGCCGCGATGCCCACGGGCCCGCGCGGCCCCTGGGCCCTCCTCAAACGCCGCCGCCGCCGGCGCATCCACCACACTCCGGACCCTTCCCCGCTTTCGCGGTAGCGGTCCGGGGGGGGCGGGGCCCTGCGGGGCTTGCGACTCCGCTCGCGGAGCGGCACTACGGCGGGTGCGTCATCACGGCGGGTGCGGCGCTGCGGGTCGTCACACACCGGCCCGCCGCTTCGCGGCGGAATTCTCCCGCCCACCCACCCGATTGCCCGGCGTGATCCTGCCCAGGGGTGGATGCGGGGTGATCGGGCGGGTGGGCGGGACAGGGGCGCCCCCACGGCGGTCGGGAAGAGGCAGGCCCCTCAGCCCAGGGGTGGCTGAGGAAATCACGCCGGGTGATCGGGCGGGTGGGCGGGAAACATCCGCCGCGAAGCGGCGGGACAGGGGCGCCCCCACGGCGGTCGGGAAGAGGCAGGCCCCCTCAAGGCGCCTCCGCCAGTCAAAGCGCTCCCGCCAGCCTGAGCAAGCGCTTAGAAAAATGCGGCCCGCATCACAGTCCCCGCCCGATGACTGGCCGCAGTACGTACAGGTAACTTCCCAAGGAGTCCCGAAAACCCCGAGTCCCGCCAGCCAGCCGCGCCCCGCCCCACCTCTGCCCGGGGCGCCCCCGCCAGTAGGAGTGCCGTGATGCCCGAAGCCGTGATCGTCTCCGCCGCCCGCACCCCGATCGGCCGCGCCTTCAAGGGCTCCCTGAAGGATCTGCGGCCGGACGATCTGACCGCCACGATCATCGAGGCCGCCCTCGCCAAGGTCCCCGAGCTCGACCCGAAGCTCATCGACGACCTGATGCTCGGCTGTGGACTGCCCGGCGGCGAGCAGGGGCACAACCTCGGCCGCATCGTCGCCGTACAGATGGGCATGGACCACCTGCCGGGCTGCACCATCACCCGGTACTGCTCCTCCTCCCTGCAGACCTCCCGCATGGCCCTGCACGCCATCAAGGCCGGAGAGGGCGACGTCTTCATCTCCGCCGGTGTGGAGATGGTGTCCCGCAGCGCGAAGGGGTCGAGCGACGGGCTTCCCGACACCCACAACCCCCTCTTCGCCGACGCCGAGGCCCGCACCGAGGCCGTCAGCAAGACCGAGGGCTCCGACTGGCACGATCCCCGCGAGGACGGCCTGATCCCGGACGCGTACATCGCGATGGGGCAGACCGCCGAGAACCTGGCCCGCGCCAAGGGCGTCACCCGTCAGGACATGGACGAGTTCGGCGTCAGGTCGCAGAACCTCGCCGAGGAAGCCCTGAAGAACGGGTTCTGGGAGCGCGAGATCACCCCGGTGACGACCCCCGACGGCACCGTCGTCAGCAAGGACGACGGCCCCCGCGCCGGCGTCACCCTCGAAGGCGTCTCAGGCCTCAAGCCCGTCTTCCGCCCCGACGGCCTCGTCACCGCCGCCAACTGCTGCCCGCTCAACGACGGCGCCGCCGCCCTCGTGATCATGAGCGACACCAAGGCCCGCGAGCTCGGCCTGACCCCGCTGGCCCGCATCGTCTCCACCGGCGTCACCGGCCTCTCCCCCGAGATCATGGGCCTCGGCCCGGTCGAGGCGTCGAAGCAGGCCCTCTCCCGCGCCGGTCTCACCGTCGACGACATCGACCTCTTCGAGATCAACGAGGCCTTCGCCGCCCAGGTGATCCCCTCCTACCGCGACCTGAACATCCCGCTCGACAAGCTGAACGTCAACGGCGGCGCCATCGCCGTCGGCCACCCCTTCGGCATGACCGGCGCCCGCATCACCGGCACGCTCATCAACAGCCTCCAGTTCCACGACAAGCAGTTCGGCCTGGAGACGATGTGCGTCGGCGGCGGACAGGGCATGGCGATGGTCATCGAGCGCCTCAGCTGACGCTCCGAGCGCTCTGAGCCCCCGCAGATCCCTCACGTCTCCATTGATTCGTGACTCAATCTCCCCCAGGATGTGACCTATCTCCTGGGGGAGATGCATATGCCCAGCTCAGAGCGCGTCCGAGGGTAAACACCGGGACGAAAGACCTGTCCAATTCGTGACGTAATGCACTGACAGGTGGATCGTGCAGGCTTCAAGCTGATGTAGGAAGTCGGGGGTCGACTTGAAACCGGGAGTACGTCAGTGAGCGCCATGCCTATTGCCTTGCTGCTCTCCACAGCCGCTGCCACGGCCGTGGGTGCCGCCGCCCTGCACGCCGTACACGGCCTGCGGAAGCAGCTCGCAGAGATCACCGCCCTGCGCGCCGAGCTGGCCCAGAGCCAGTCGGCGAACGCACACGCCAACGTGCCCGCAGCCCGCACCGCGGACACCGACGAGATACGCACGGCTGTCGCCGAGGCCCTCGCCGAGGAACGGGAGCGCGAGCTGGCCGAGGCGCGCGCCTTCTGGGCCGCCCAGGAAGCCCGTGACGCCTCGGACGCGCCCTCGCTGCTCAGTGGCCTGCCTGGCCTCTCCGACATGGCCGACGAGCTGTTCCTGCCCCGCCAGGCGGATTTCTCGGGCCTTGAGGCGGACAGCCTGGAGCCGGTCATCGAGCCGTACGCCGATCCGTCCGACGAGTTCGCTGGGGGCACCTCCCCGGACGGAGTCCTTGGGGGAGATTCACCCGAGCTCGCCGCGGCCCGCCGCCGCCACCCCTCGCACCCGGACTTCGTCCCGGTCCAGTCCCCCGTCAACGGCGACCACGAGCGCACCGTCGCCTGTCTTGAGGAACTGGCCGACGCCCGTACGGCGCTCGCCGACGTCCGCCCCGGACCGCTCGGCACACTGGACGTCTACGTCTTCACCGACGGCACGACGCTCTGCATGACCCCGGGCCACCGCGAGACCGCGGAGCTGCTCGCCGAGGCCCTGCGCGACGGGCACGCCCCGGTCCTGCTCGGCGGATCCGGAGTCTCCGGCGCCTACGCCCTGACCTTCGAGTGCGGCACCGAGAACGTCTACATCCTGGCCGACCGCGTCATCGCCTCGGTCTGACCGGAGCGACCCCGGCGCCCGCCGGGGTCGGACCACACCCCGGTCGCGCCCCCGTCACACTCCGGCGCGCTTCTGCGCCTTCTCCACGAGCGTCAGCGCCTCGGCGAGTTGACCTGAATCATCTAGCACAAGGGCCAAATCCCGCCCCGCGACCGTGATTTGATCGGCCGCCGCGAACATCCCGGCGTCCGGCATCTCCCGCGGCTCCTCGTCCGGCACCTCGATCCGCTGCGCCCACGCCGCCAGTTCCCTGGCCAGAGCGAGCGCCTCGGTCGCCGCCCCCCGCTGCAGGCGACTCTGCGGGGCTGCCCGCAACCGGTCGGCGAATTGGTCCACTGCGTCCGTCAAAGGCGTCGTATCAAGCACCCGGTGACCTTATGCGCCCGGGCGGGACTGTTGCCAACGTCCCAACGCTCAGGCACGGTGGCGTGAAGGACGGAACACATCGCGACGCGTCCGGAGGCGCCGATGTCCCAAGTCTTCTCCGAGGAGACCCACCGCAATCTGCTCGCCCGCATCCCCCACTGCACCGGTCGTGAGATCTCCGACTGGCTTCGCGCCGTTGACGAAGGCCCTTCCCTCTTCCGCTTCGAGGAGAAGGTCAGCTGGCTTCGCGCGGAGCACGACCTCGCTTACGGGCACGCCAAGGCAATCATCCACGAGTACGACTTGCGGCGGGCCGCGCGCAAGCTGCTCTGACCTCCCTGTCCCCCTCACGACACAACGGCGAAGGGCCCCACGAAACATATGTTCCGTGGGGCCCTTCGCGGTGATCAGCCGCGTCAGTCGTTGCCCTGCAAGATGGCGATCAGACGCAGGAACTCCAGGTAGATCCAGACCAGCGTCATCGTCAGACCGAACGCCGCGAGCCAGGCCTCTTCCTTCGGAGCGCCGTACGCGATGCCGTCCTCGACCTGCTTGAAGTCCAGGGCCAGGAAGCACGCGCCGAGCAGAATGCCGACGATGCCGAAGATGATGCCGAGGCCGCCGCTGCGGAAGCCGAGACCGTCACCGCCGCCGAAGACCGCGAACAGCAGGTTCACGGCGGTGAGCAGCAGGAAGCCCATCGCCGCGGCCATCACGAAGCCGTAGAAGCGACGGTTGACGCGAATCCAGCCCGCCTTGTAGGCGATGAGGACACCGGCGAAGACAGCCATCGTGCCGATCACGGCCTGCATGGCCGCGCCGTCCGCGATGCGGTTGTCGACGACGCTGGAGACGACGCCGAGGAAGACACCC
Organism: Streptomyces sp. NPDC056486; assembly: GCF_042795295.1. Taxonomy (NCBI): domain Bacteria; kingdom Bacillati; phylum Actinomycetota; class Actinomycetes; order Kitasatosporales; family Streptomycetaceae; genus Streptomyces; species Streptomyces sp. NPDC056486. The sequence goes on along the minus strand of NZ_JBHTSF010000068.1, from coordinate 31,406 downwards.
TCCAGGGCGGCGTACGTCAGGATCAGCGCGGGCGAAGCCTTGCGCTTGAAGGCCTGCACGAGGCCGAGCACCATCGCGACGAGGCCTGCGCCGATCGCGATGCCGTACGACTTGCCGATGTTGGCGTCGTCCACCGGCAGCAGTGCCCAGGCGAGCGCCGCCGTGACCAGGAGCGTGCCGAGCGTGGTGGCCGTACGCAGAACGACGTCGTCCATCGTCATGCGGCCGGCGGTGGTTACGGGCGCCTGGGGGGCGCCGTGCTGCAGGTCCTGCTGGGCATACGGGTTGGTCGCGTACGGATTGGCGGGGGCCTGCTGGCCCGCGCCCGCGTACGGATTGCCCTGCTGGGTCTGTGTCCCGCCCGCGGGTCCCCCGGCCTGCGGCTGCGTGCCGAAGCCCGCGTAGCCGTTGTCGCGGCTGAACCCCCGTCGCGAGAAGACCGGGTTACTGCTCCTCATCTCACTCCTCCATGGCCACGTGTGTGGCTTTGGCTCAAGAGTAATGCGTAGGCAAAAGGAAGACCCTAGTGCTTGGGGAGGATCTTTCCCTCCTTGTGACCAAGAACGCTCGGCCCGGTGCTCTCTGTTCCCGGTGAGAGCACGGATACACCCTCGTCCGCGGGGGTACGGCGGCTGCGCCGGACGAGTGGCACCAGCGAGATCGCGACGGCTCCGAGGACCGCGGCCACGGCGAACGTGGTGAATCCGAGTGACGCGTTGCCGCCGGAGACCACAGCGCCTCCCAGCCACGGTCCGACGACCGCGCCGGTGCGCCCGACGCCGGTGATCCAGCCGAGGCCCGTGGCGCGTTGGGCGGGTGTGTAGACGGAAGGGGCGGAGGCGTAGACCATCACCTGCGCCGAGAAGAGCCAGATGCCGGTGACGAAGACGATCGCGTACGCGACACCGAGCGGCAGCTCGGCCTTGAGCAGGAAGGCGCCGCAGGCGGTGAGCAGGAACCAGATCGCGGAGATCCGCACGGCGCCGAACTTGTCCGCCATCCGCCCCGCGACGAGCATGCCGACGATGCCGCCCGCGTTGATCACCATGAGGAAGGTCACGGAGGAGGAGAGCGAGTAGCCGGAGGCGCGCATCAGCTCGGGGAGCCAGGTGGAGACCCCGTAGACGAGGAGGAGCCCGGCGAAGGACGCGAGCCACAGGAGCGGGGTCGCGAGCCGCTGACCGGGGGTGAAGAGCGAGGCGACGGCGGCGAAGCGGCCCTTGGCACCGGCCTCGGGGGCTTCGGCGAGCGTCGGGGACGGCAGCGAGAAGCGGGCGGCGACGTCCTCCGCCTCGCTCGTGCGGCCCTTGCTGAGCAGCACGCCGGGCGATTCGGGCAGCCACTTCAGTACGAGGGGGATGGCGACGACCGCGGGGATCACACCCGCCCAGAAGACGACGCGCCAGCCGTGGTCGGGCCCGAGACCGAGCCCGAGGCCCGTGGCCGCCATGCCGCCCGCGTGGTACGAGGTCATCATCAGGCCGGTGGCGAGAGCGGCCCTGCGCGGCGGTGCGAACTCGGCCACGATCGCGAGGCTGATCGGCATCAGACCGCCGAGGCCGAGCCCGGCGATGAACCGGCCGGTGCCGAAGACGGCGGCGCTCGGCGCGAGCGCGCAGACCGCGGAGCCGAGGGAGAACAGCGCGACGCTGCCCGTCACCATCGGCTTGCGGCCGATCCAGTCGGTGAGCGTGCCGCAGCCGAGGGCGCCGATGAGCATGCCGAAGGTGGTCCAGGAGCCGATGGTGCCCGCGGTCGACGCGGTGAAGCCGAAGCCCTTGTCATCGATGAGGTGCGGCATCACGGCGCCGTAGATGTTGACGTCCATGCCGTCGAAGAAGACGACGAGCCAGCACAGGGCTATGACGGGGGCGACGGATCTGAAGGTCCGCTGGGGCGCGGCGCCTTGGGGAGCGGTCACGGGGTTCTCACTTCTTTGTGGGGACCTGGTGGGGACGGGGGATTTCCAGGTGGCGCCGCGGGCTCAGTCGAGGGGGAAGCCCGTGTAGCTCTCGGCGAGGTCGGTCTCCGCCGGGCGTGCGGTGGTGATGCGGTCCAGCTGAGCGAGCTGGATGCGGTCGTCGAAGCCGGTGGCTTCGGGGGCGCGGTGCAGCATCGTGGTCATCGCGTACGAGAAGCGTTCGGCCTGCCAGACGCGGCGCAGACAGGTCGCGGAGTACGCCTCGAGGCGGGCGTCGGAGCCCGTCTCGCGGAGTTCGGCGAGCGCGCGGGCGAAGGTGACGACGTCGCCGACGGCGAGGTTGAGGCCCTTGGCGCCGGTGGGCGGGACGATGTGGGCGGCGTCCCCGGCGAGGAAGACGCGTCCGTGCCGCATGGGTTCGTGGACGTAACTGCGCATGGGGGTGACGGACTTGGAGGTGATGGGCCCGCGCTTCAGCGTCCAGCCGGGGTCGTCGGTCTCCAGGCGGCGGTCGAGCTCGTCCCAGATCTCCTCGTCGCCCCAGTCGGCGGCGTCGGTGTCCGCGAGGACCTGGAGGTAGGCGCGGGTCACCGTGGGCGAGCGCATGGAGAGCAGGGCGAAGCCGCGGTCGTGGCGGGCGTAGACGAGTTCGTCGTGCGAGGGCGGTACGTCGGCGAGGATGCCGAGCCAGCCGAAGGGGTACGTCCGCTCGAAGACCCGTGAGACATCGGCGGGCACGGCCTTGCGGGCCACGCCCCAGGAGCCGTCGCAGCCGACCACGTAGTCGCATTCGAGGACGTCCTCGCTGCCCTGGTGACGGAAGCGGATGCGCGGGTTCTGGGTCTCGGCGCCCTCGACGGCGAGCGCCTCGGCCTCGAAGAGCAGCGGGCCACCGGCGGCGAGCTGGAGGGCTATGAGGTCCTTGCAGACCTCGGTCTGGGCGTAGACCATCACTGACCGGCCGCCGGTCAGTGCGGGGAAGTCGACGCGGTGCCTGCGGCGGTCGAAGCGCAGTTCGATGCCGTCGTGCGGGATGCCCTCGCGGTCCATGCGCGCGGCGGCGCCCGCCTCGCGCAGGACGTCGACGGTGCCCTGCTCCAGGATCCCGGCGCGCTGGCGCTGTTCCACGTAGGCGCGGTCCCTGGTCTCCAGGACGACGGAATCGATGCCGGCGTTGTGCAGCAGGCGGGCGAGGAGCAGCCCCGCCGGTCCGGCTCCGATGATTCCGACGGTGGTGCGCATCGATCATTCCCCTCACACGGCTTGTTCGCCTGGTGAACTTTCGTTCATAATGTGCTGACGGGAGTCTCCGACCGGACCCAGCGGCTGTCAACGGTTGCGGAGCAGCCACTTTTGAGGCACCCGTTCTCCACCCGTGCGAGGAGCGGCGCCCATGTCAGAAGAGTCCGTACGCCCCCTGGAGCGCGGCCTCGCGGTGCTGCGCGCCCTCGCGGCCTGCGACCAGGTCAGGGCGGGCGACCTCGTCCGCGCCACCGGCCTGGCCCGCTCGACGGTGGACCGCGTCGTGGCGACCCTGGTCCACCTCGGCTACGTACGCGAGCGCGGCCAGGAACTCCACCTCACGCCCCGCCTGATGGAGCTCGGCAACGCCTATCTCGCGGCGAGCGGTCTGACCGGCGAGGTCGCGGCGCGCACCGCCCGGCTCGCGGACGAGCTCGACGAGTCCGTGTCGCTCGCGGTGCCCGACGGCGACGGCGTGCGCTTCGTGACGCAGGCCGCGCGGCGGCGCGCGATGTCGGTGGCCTTCCGCATCGGGGACCTGCTGCCACCCGAGCGCTGCGCCCCCGGCGCCCTGTTCGCGGACGCCTGGGACGAGGAACGGTGGGCCGCCTGGCGGGCACGCGTGGCCGCGGGACCCGCGGAGAGCGCCTTTCCCGCACTGCCTCCGGGGCCCGCGCCCGCGGACATCCCGGACCTCGCCGCCCGGGTGACCGGCTCCCGGGAGACGGGCTGGGCCCTGGACGACCAGCTGATCGAGCCGGGCCTGATCGCGGTGGCGGTCCCCGTACGTGACTCCGGGGGCAGGACGCGCTACGCCCTCTCCGCGGTGAGCCACACCAGCAGACACACGGCACAGGGCCTCGCGGAGGCGATGCTGCCGCGGCTGCGCGCGGAGGCCGAGCAGCTGGAGAGCCTGGCGGCGGGGGCCCCGGAAACGCCCTCCGGCGCCGCACCCACGCCCGGCCACGTGACCGCCCCCGCGACCGACCCGGCGACCGCCAAGGCGGAGCTCGGCTCCGGCTTCCTGCAGTCACTGGCGCGCGGACTCGCCGTCCTGCGCGCTCTCGGCGAGGCCCGCGGCGACGGCCTGCCGCTGACCGCGCTCGCCGCGGCCACTGGCCTGTCGAGGGCCACCGCACGGCGCTGCCTGCACACCCTTGAGCTCGCGGGGTACGCGGCCCACGACGGGCGCCTGTACCGCCCGCTGCCGCGCATCCTGGAGCTCGGGCACGCCGCACTGTCCCGGCTCACCTTCGCCGAGATCGCCGAACCGCATGTGCGGGAGCTGACCGAGCGGGTGCACCAGTCGACTTCGGTGACGGTCCTGGACGGCGCGGACATCCTCTACGTGGCGCGGGCGGCCACCGTCCGCGTCATGAGCGTCCGCATCACCCTCGGCACCCGGTTTCCCGCATACGCCACCGCCATGGGCCGGGTCCTGCTCGCCGGGCTTCCGGCGCAGGAGCGGGAGCGTCTGCTCCGGGAGGCTCCGCCGCGCGCCCTCACCCCGCGGACCGTGACGGACCCGGGCGAGCTCGCGCGGATCCTGGAGCGCGCCGCCGCCGACGGCTACGCCACCGCCGACCAGGAGCTTGAAGAGGGGCTGCGCTCGGTGGCGGTGCCCGTCAGGGACGCGGCGGGGCGGGTGGTCGCCGCCCTCAACATCGCCCGGCACGCGGGCACGGGCCCCTTGGCCGAGACCCGCGACGCCCTGCTGCCCGCGCTGCGCGACACGGCGGCGGCGATCGAAACAGATCTGCACACCGCCGCCCGCTTCCAGGCGGTGCGGCTGCCGTGATCCCCGGCACGCCAAAGTCATTGCGGGACGCTGGAACTGATGTGCCATCAGGCAACGAACGATGGCGGAGGTGCCCGGAGCCGGACTTGAACCGGCACGCCCGCTAGGGGCAGCGAGGTTTACGCTCGCCGTGTCTGCATTCCACCATCCGGGCAGGCCATGGGCTCCGCATCAAGTGATTCGACCCTATCGGGAGGCGTCCCCCGAACAGCGGAACAACAGCCCGATGTTGTCTTATTTTATTGACGTCTGAGGGTGCATCAGCCACCGGTATGGCCCATAGGTACATGCCGCAGGCCCTTCCGCCCCTGTGCGGCCTCCAGGACGGAATGACGGAATTTAGACGCCCCCGGAACGTCCGCGGGGCGTCGGCGGGTGGTACTCGTCTCCGGGGTCGGGGTCATCCCCAGGTATGACTCCGGCGCCCGGAGTCCGACTAGAGAGGGCCCCCGGAACCGGAACAGCGGCTGACTACACGGCGCGGATCCACAAGGACGATGGAATCCGTCCCCACTCGTCGTCCCGACAGGAGCACCGCCCCGTGACCACCACCCCCTTCGCCGCCCGCACCACCGCAGTGGCCGCGCGCGCCACGGACCTCTCCAAGGTGTACGGACAGGGCGAGACCCAGGTGGTCGCCCTGGACCATGTCTCCGTCGACTTCCGGCAGGGTGAGTTCACCGCGATCATGGGCCCTTCGGGGTCCGGCAAGTCGACCCTGATGCACTGCGTCGCGGGCCTCGACAGCTTCAGCGGCGGCTCCGTGCGGATCGGCGAGACCGAGCTGTCCACCCTCAAGGACAAGCAGCTCACCAAGCTCCGTCGGGACAAGATCGGCTTCATCTTCCAGGCCTTCAACCTGCTGCCGACGCTGACGGCCCTGGAGAACATCACGCTGCCGATGGACATCGCGGGCCGCAAGCCCGACAAGGCGTGGCTGGAGCAGGTCATCTCCATGGTCGGCCTGGCCGGGCGGCTCTCCCACCGGCCCACCGAGCTCTCCGGCGGCCAGCAGCAGCGCGTCGCCGTGGCCCGCGCCCTTGCCTCGCAGCCCGACATCATCTTCGGCGACGAGCCGACCGGAAACCTGGACTCGCGCTCGGGCGCCGAGGTCCTGGGCTTCCTGCGCAACTCCGTACGCGAACTGGGCCAGACCGTCGTCATGGTCACCCACGACCCGACGGCCGCGGCGTACGCGGACCGCGTGATCTTCCTGGCCGACGGCCGCATCGTCGACGAGATGCACGGGCCGACGGCCGACGGTGTCCTCGACCGGATGAAGGACTTCGACGCGAAGGGCCGTACGAGCTAGCGCTCCGAGCGGCGTCGGCGGGTGATCACCCGCGGGCCCGCTGTGGCTTGTCGCGCCCACGCGGCGGAGCCGCACATGGACACAGCCCCGCGCCCCTGTCGGGCGCCACCTCGGCCCCACACTCTCTTCCACCAGGACTCACACCCATGTTCCGTACCGCCCTGCGCAACGTGCTCGCGCACAAGGCCAGGCTGCTGATGACCGTGCTCGCCGTCATGCTCGGCGTCGCCTTCGTCTCCGGCACCCTGGTCTTCACCGACACCTTCGGCAACGCCTACAAGAACAAGTCGGCGAAGAGCTTCGACCACGTCTCGGTCGCCGTCCAGCCCGAAGGCGGCTCCGCCTCCTTCTACGGGGCCAGTGCCGACGAGGAAGAAACCAAGAAGACGCCGCGTCTGACCGACGCCCTCCTGAAGAAGGTCAAGGGCCTGCCCGGCGCCGACTCGGCCATCGGCGGCGTCACGGGCTTCACCGCGGTCGCCGACAAGGACGGCAAGCTCGTCGGCGGCGAGTGGGGCACCACCGGCGCCAACTACTACCCCGGCAAGGACGGCAAGGACCCGCGCTACGACTTCACCAAGGGCGCGGCCCCCACGTCCGCCGGTGACCTCGCGCTGGACTCCAGGACCGCCGAGCGCACCGGCTACAAGGTCGGCGACTCCGTCCGCTACTCCACCGACGGCCCGGTGAAGAACGCGAAGATCAGCGGCATCTTCGACACGGAGGACGGCAGCGTCCTCGCGGGCGGCAGCCTGGTGGTGTTCGACAACGACACCGCGCGCACGCTCCTCGGCAAGACCGAGTACGACGAGATCGACGTGAAGGCCGCAGCGGGCACCTCCGAGACGGCGCTGAAGAACTCGGTCGACAAGATCCTGCCGAAGGAGACGGAAGCCGTCACCGGCGGCCAGCTCTCCGACGACCAGGCGAAGATGATCGAGCGGGAGACCAGCTCGATGAGCCAGATCCTGCTGCTCTTCGCCGGTATCGCGCTGTTCGTCGGCATCTTCATCATCGCCAACACCTTCACCATGCTGGTCGCCCAGCGCACCAAGGAACTGGCCCTGATGCGTGCCGTCGGCGCCTCGCGCCGTCAGGTGACGCGCTCCGTGCTCATCGAGGCGTTCCTGGTGGGCCTGGTGGCCGCCGTGACCGGCTTCGCGCTCGGCATCGGCGTGGCCGTGGGCCTGGAGACCGTGATGAACTCCGCGGGCGCCTCGCTGCCCGACGGGCCGATCGTCGTCGCCCCGATGACGGTCGTCGTCGCCCTGGTCATCGGCGTGTTCGTGACCATGCTGGCCGCCTGGCTGCCGGGCCGCCGCGCCGCGAAGATCCCGCCGGTCGCCGCGATGAACAGCGTCCACTCGACGCCGACCATGCGTGGCCTCGTCGTCCGCAACACCATCGGCTCGATCATCGCCGCCCTCGGCGTCGTCATGTTCATGATGGACGACAACTACGTGAAGGCCGGCGGTGGCGCCCTGATCCTCATCGGCGTCATCGTCCTCACGCCGCTCCTGTCGCGTCCGTTCATCGCCGCTTCGGCCCCGCTCCTGAAGCCGTTCGGCGTCACGGGCAAGCTGTCCCGCCTCAACGCGGTGCGCAACCCGCGCCGCACCGCCTCCACCGCCGCGGCCCTGATGATCGGCCTGACCCTCATCACGGCGATGACGGTGATCGCGACCTCCATGAGCACCGCCATCAGCAAGATGGCCGCGGGCTCCCTGAAGGCCGACTACACCGTCTCCATGGCGAACTACCAGCCCCTTGCCCCCGAGGTCGGCAAGAAGCTGGCCAAGCTCGCGGACGTCGAGGCGAGCAGCCCGCTGCGCACGACCGCCGGCTACGTGGAGGACACGTACTCCCAGGTGTCCGGCGTCGACGAGAAGGCCTTCGCCCAGCTGACGAGCCTCGACTTCACCAGCGGCTCGGTCGCGGGTCTGAAGGGCAAGTCCACGCTGATCGACAAGGAGACCGCGGACAAGCAGGGCCTCAAGGCGGGCGACACCATCCCGGTGGAGTTCGACGACGAGAAGACGACCAAGCTGAAGATCGCCGGTGTCTACCAGCAGAACGAGATGATCAACGGTCTCTTCACGCCGCTCGCCGTCGTCAACCCGCACCTGCCCAAGATCACCGATGAGCAGGTCCTGGTGAAGATGAAGGGCGGCACGTCCGACAAGGCCGAGGACGCCATCGTCAAGGCCCTCGGCGACAACCCCGCCATCAAGATCCAGGACAAGGACGCGATCAGCAACGAGATCGGTGGCGCGATCAACATGATGCTGAACATGCTCTACGGCCTCCTGGCGATGGCCATCCTGATCGCGGTGCTCGGCGTCATCAACACCCTGGCCATGTCGGTCTTCGAGCGGAAGCACGAGATCGGCATGATGCGGGCCATCGGCCTCGACCGCGCGAAGGTCAAGCAGATGGTGCGCCTGGAAGCGGTCCTCATCTCCCTGTTCGGCGCGGTGCTCGGCATCGGCCTCGGCCTCTTCATGGGCTGGGCCGCGGGCAACAGCATCGCCAAGACGGTGGCGACGTACTCCATGGAGATCCCGGTCGGCCGTATCGCGATCTTCCTCGCGATCGCGGCCCTGGTCGGCGTCCTCGCGGCGATGTGGCCGGCCCGCAGCGCGGCCAGGCTGAACCCGCTGATGGCGATCAAGGCCGAGTAACACCTGGCGGTACGTACACATGAGCGGGGCCCCGGACACTCACCGTCCGGGGCCCCTTTTCACGTGCGGCGTACTGCCTGCTGCCTACTGCCAGGCGCGGGCCCGCAGCGGCATTCCGGAGGTGCCGATCTCCGGGGTCTTCACCGCGAGGACCTGGTTGACGCCTATGCGGTTGCGCTCGAAGGACAGCGCGGACGCCGCCATGTAGAGGCGCCAGATGCGGGCGCGGCCCGGTGACGTGAGGCGCTGGCCCTCCTTCCAGCGGGCCTCCAGGTTGGCGACCCAGCGGCGCAGCGTGAGGGCGTAGTGCTCACGGATCGCCTCCACGTCGCGCACCTCGAACCCGGCGCGCTCCAGGAGCCCGACGGTCGACCCGACGGGAGCGAGCTCGCCGCCGGGGAAGACATAGGCGTCGATGAAGTCGTCCACCTCGTACGTCGACTCGTCGGTCTGTGGCCGACGGGCGATCTGGTGGTTGAGGAGCCTGCCGCCCGGTTTGAGGAGGTCGTGCAGGGCGTGTGCGTACTCCAAGTACTGCTCGGAGCCGACGTGTTCGGCCATGCCGATGGAGGAGATGGCGTCGTAAGGACCGTCACGCACGTCACGGTAGTCCTGGACGCGGATCTCGACCCGGTCGGTCAGACCCTCCTCTGCGATGCGCTTCCTGGCGTACGCGGCCTGCTCCTGGGAGAGCGTGACGCCGACGACGGTGACGCCGTGCTCGCGCGCCGCGTGGATGGCCATGGAGCCCCAGCCGCAGCCGACGTCGAGCAGCCGCATGCCGGGCTTCAGGGCGAGCTTGCGGGCGATGAGCTCCAGCTTGTCGCGCTGGGCCTCCTCCAGGGTGGAGTCCTCCGACTCCCAGTAGGCGCACGAGTAGACCATCGAGGGGCCGAGCACCAGCTCGTAGAAGTCGTTGCCCACGTCGTAGTGGTGGCTGATGGCCTGCCGGTCGCTGCCCTTGGTGTGCAGATGGAGCCTCCCGCGCCTGCGCATCTCCTCCTGCGGCGGGGGCGGCGGCAGGAACGGAGCCGCGAGGCCGACCAGTGTGCGGGCGGCGGCCCGGAACTTCGGGTCGCGCAGGGACTCCCTGAGGTTCTTCGCGTCCTCGTCGCGCTCCCAGATGAACCCGGCGAGGCGGTCGAGCGCGGCGTACAGATCGCCGTCGACGTCCAGGTCCCCGGCCACCCAGGCGCGGGCGAGACCCAGCTCGCCCGGCTTCCACATCAGGCGGCGCAGGGCGCGGCGATTACGTACGACGAGGGTGGGGCCACCCGGCGGGCCTGCTTCGGAACCGTCCCAGGCACGAATGCGTACGGGGAGCGGGGCTCCCAGCAATTGTTCGGCAAGGTTCTTCAGCCGCAACGCGGCATCAGGCATGGTGCACACCTCCGTGATGGGTGGATCCCGGATAGGTTCAACACCACGTAAACACCAACCGGGTGCTTGCGCAGTCCCGTTGCCGCGTCACGGATCGGCAAAATACGTGTAACCGCCATGCATGAAAGGCCGAAAAAGCCCGAAGGGGCCACTCGCACCACGGATGGCGAGCAGCCCCTTCGGGGTTCGGTCAGAGAGCCGTCAGGAGGCCTTGGCCTTCTCCTCGGACCCGGCGGCGACCGGCTCGGCCTTGGCCGCGGCGGGCTTCGGCGCGGGCTTGGCGGCCTCGTAGAACTCCTCGCGCGGCGTCTCCATGGCGCCCAGCGAGACGACCTCACGCTTGAGGAAGACCGCGAGCGTCCAGTCGGCGAAGACACGGATCTTGCGGTTGAACGTCGGCATCGCCATGCCGTGGTACGCGCGGTGCATGTACCAGGCCAGACGGCCCTTGAGCTTGATCTTCATCTTGCCGACGACGATCATCGCGACGCCCTTGTGCAGGCCGAGACCGGCGACAGCACCCTTGTTGGCGTGGCTGTACTCCTTCTGCGGGAAGCCCCGCATGCCGGAGATCACGTTGTCGCCGAGGACCTTGGACTGACGCAGCGCGTGCTGGGCGTTCGGCGGGCACCAGGCGTTCTCGTTGCCCGCCTTGCGGCCGACCATGTCCGGCACCTGGGCGTTGTCGCCCGCGGCCCAGATGTAGTCGGTGCCCTGGACCTGGAGGGTCGTCTGGGTGTCGACGTGGCCACGGGGGCCGAGCGGCAGACCGAAGCGGGCGAGCGCCGGGTTCGGCTTCACACCGGCGGTCCACACGATGGTGCTCGAGTCGACCTCGAGGCCGTTGTTGAGCACCACGTGGCCGTCCACGCAGGAGTCCATGCCGGTCTTGAGGTAGACCTCGACACCGCGGCCCTCGAGGTGCTCCTTGCCGTACTGGCCGAGCTTCGGGCCGACCTCGGGAAGGATCTTGTCCGCGACGTCGACGAGCACGAAGCGCATGTCCTCGCGCTTCACGTTGTTGTAGTACTTGGCCGCGTCGCGGGCCATGTCCTCGACCTCACCGATGGTCTCCGCACCCGCGAAGCCACCGCCGACGAAGACGAAGGTCAGCGCCTTGCGGCGGACGTCCTCGTCCGTCGTGGAGTCAGCCTTGTCCAGCTGCTCGAGGACGTGGTTGCGCAGGCCGATGGCCTCCTCGATGCCCTTCATGCCGATGCCCTGCTCGGCGAGGCCGGGGATCGGGAAGGTGCGGGAGACCGCGCCCATCGCGATGATCAGGTAGTCGAAAGGCAGCTCGTACGCCTCGCCCACGAGGGGGGCGATCGTCGCGACCTTGCGGTCCTGATCGATGGTGGTGACCCGCCCGGTCAGAACTTCCGCCTTGGGCAGCACGCGTCGCAGCGGGACGACGACGTGCCGAGGCGAAATGCTGCCGGCTGCGGCTTCGGGGAGGAAGGGCTGGTAGGTCATGTACGACCGGGGGTCGACGACCGTGACGGTCGCCTCTCCGTAGCGCATCTTCTTGAGGATGCGCCGAGCTGCGTACAGGCCTACGTACCCACCGCCTACTACGAGGATCCTGGGACGCTCCGTGGTGCTCATGCCATCGAGTATCCACCTGCCCGAGGGGGGTCGCTCGTGCGCCCCTTCACAAGCATGGGTAGGCCCTCTGCTACACTTCGCCGCCCACGTGACACAGGCCATAGCGCCCCAGGGGAACCACGGGATCACCCGAGACGTTCCACACCCCTTGTGAGCTGCCGATCTCGCCTTCACGGCGCAGTGGACCACTCACGCGGTTCATACTCCGGACACGCCGGCGAACCTTCACTGTCATGGGTCGCGCGGCCCTCGGGGATCACTTTCAGGGGTCCGGAACCCCTGAACATCGGCCAACCGAGCCGATTTCCTTGTGAAGAACTTCACGAACTTTCCCGACGGCCAGTCGCCACGGGGCCGTCCGACCCCTCCACCAGCCGCTCAGACGCTACATGACGCGCTCAGGCGATCGACCAGCCGATGCCGTCGAGGATGTCGTGCTCGCTGACGACGACCTCCCGGGCCCCGGTCCGGTCCATGATCGACAGGAGTACGAGCGCGCCCGCCGCGATGACGTCCACCCGCCCCGGATGCATCACCGGGATCGCCGCGCGCTCGTCGTGCGTGGAGCGGGTCAGGCGTCCGACGATCTCGGCGACCTGCTCGTAGGAGACACGGGAGTGGTGGATCGCCTCGGAGTCGTACGCGTCGAGGCCCAGTGCGATCGCGGCCACCGTGGTCACCGAACCCGCGAGGCCGACCAGGGTGCGGGCATCGCCGATCGGCACCGTCCGCTCGACCAGGTCGAGCGCTGCCCCGATGTCGGCGCGGACCGCGTCGAGTTCGGCGGGCGCGGGCGGGTCGGTGCGGATGTGCCGCTCCGTGAGGCGCACACAGCCGACGTCGACCGAGCGGGCGGCGCGGACCTGGTCCTCGCCGACGACGAACTCCGTGGAGCCGCCGCCGATGTCCACGACGAGGTAGGGCTTGGCGAGGTGGTCGCTGCCCGCCAGCTCCTTCGTCGCACCCGTGAAGGAGAACTCGGCCTCCTGGTCACCGCTGATGACCTCCGGCTCGACTCCGAGGATGTCCAGGACGCCGCGGACGAAGTCGTCGCGGTTCTCGGCGTCGCGGGACGCGGAGGTCGCCACGAAGCGCAGGCGCTCGGCGCCGTGCTCCTTGATGACCTCGGCGTACTCGCGGCAGGCCGCGAAGGTGCGGTCGAGTGCCTCGGGGGCGAGGCGCCCCGTCTTGTCCACTCCCTGCCCCAGGCGGACGATCGTCATCCTGCGGTCCAGGTCGACCAGCTCGCCGGTCGCGGGGTCGGCGTCCGCCACCAGGAGGCGGATCGAGTTCGTGCCGCAGTCGATGGCTGCCACGCGGGTCACTTGGCGGACTCCTGATCGGCGCACGGCGTCACGCACGCTCCCTTGGCCCACCACTGGGGGAGCATCGCGATCGCCTCGTCGCCCAGCGGGTTCACACCGGGGCCCGCGGCCAGCGAGTGGCCGACCAGGACGTGCAGGCACTTCACGCGGTCGGGCATGCCGCCCGCGCTCGGGAAGCCCTCAAGGACCTCGATGGCGTCACGGCGCGCGATGTAGTCCTCGTGCGCCGCGCGGTAGGCCGCGGCGAGCTCGGGGTCCGTCTTCAGGCGCTCCGACATCTCCTTCATGACGCCGTTGGCCTCAAGAGTGCCGATCGCGGAGGCGGCCCGCGGACACGTCAGGTAGTACGTCGTCGGGAACGGCGTCCCGTCCGGAAGGCGCGGCGCCGTCTCGACGACGTCCGGCTGCCCGCACGGGCAGCGGTGGGCGATGGCCCGCAGACCGCGCGGCGGACGGCCGAGCTGCTGCTTGAAGGCCTCGACGTCGGCGTCGGTGGGCTCGGTGCGCGGGGTGGTCGGCGGGGGCGTTTCCATGCCTGTCTTTCGATCGGTTCGCTACGAGAGGTAGACGAGAGGTACGGGTGAGAGAAGTCAGTCCTCGTCCGGGCTGTCGGCCTTGTCGACGCCGTCCCAGACGTTCGAGTACCAGGGCCTGGCGGCCGCCCCCTGGTCGGTGCGCTGCGTCTTCGCCGCCCCGGGACCGATCACCGTGTAGCCGGTCTCGCCCGGCATCACATAGTGCAGCCGCTCCCGGACACGCTGCTCCGCGTACGCGTCGTCCCGCCAGCGGGCCTTCTCGTCCCGCAGCTTCTCGACGTTCTCGCGGTGCTCGGCCTGCTCGCGGCGCTGATCGGCGATCTCCGCGCGCTGCGACACGTACTGCCTTATCGGGTAGGCGAGCGCGACGACCAGCGAGCAGAGGACGAGCGCGAGGAGCGCGGCGCGTCCCGTGAGCCGGGAGCGGCGCGCCTGACGCTTCGTCTGGGAGCGGTAGACACGCTCCGCGGTCTGCTCGCCGAGCAGCCGCAGCCTGGTCGCGGTGGAGAACCGGTCGCGGTCCTTCACGGCCATGTGTGCCCCGCCTCCCCGATACGTACGTACGTCCTCGCACACGGTACGGGACCGAGTACGAGGACGTAGGTAACTACTCAGCGGAGCCGAAGCCCGAGCCGGGGCTCAGGAGCAGTGCTCAGCCCTTGAAGCGGGGGAACGCCGAACGGCCCGCGTACACCGCGGCGTCGTCCAGGATCTCCTCGATGCGCAGGAGCTGGTTGTACTTGGCGACGCGCTCGGAGCGGGCCGGGGCGCCGGTCTTGATCTGGCCGCAGTTGGTGGCGACGGCGAGGTCGGCGATGGTGACGTCCTCGGTCTCGCCGGAGCGGTGCGACATCATGCACTTGAAGCCGCTGCGCTGGGCCATCTCGACGGCGTCCAGAGTCTCCGTCAGCGAACCGATCTGGTTGACCTTGACGAGCAGCGAGTTGGCGGCGCCTTCCTCGATGCCGCGCGCCAGGCGCTCCGGGTTGGTGACGAAGAGGTCGTCGCCGACGATCTGGACCTTGGTGCCCAGCTTGTCGGTGAGGACCTTCCAGCCCGCCCAGTCGTCCTCGAACAGCGGGTCCTCGATGGAGACGAGCGGGTACGAGGCGACGAGCTCCTCGTAGTACTCGGTCATCTCGGCGGCCGAGCGGGACTTGCCCTCGAACTCGTACTTGCCGTCCTTGTAGAACTCGGAAGCGGCGACGTCGAGAGCGAGGCCGATCTGCTCACCGGGGACGTAACCGGCCTGCTTGATGGCCTCGAGGATGAGGTCGAGCGCGGCGCGGTTGGAGTCCAGGTTCGGGGCGAAGCCGCCCTCGTCGCCCAGGCCGGTGGAGAGGCCCTTGTCCTTCAGGACCTTCTTCAGCGTGTGGTAGACCTCGGTGCCCCAGCGCAGGGCCTCGGAGAACGACTCGGCGCCGATCGGCGCGATCATGAACTCCTGGATGTCGACGTTCGAGTCGGCGTGCGACCCGCCGTTCAGGATGTTCATCATCGGAACGGGCAGCAGGTGCGCGTTCGGGCCGCCGAGGTAGCGGAAGAGCGGCAGGTCGGAGGCCTCCGACGCGGCGTGCGCGACGGCGAGCGAGACGCCGAGGATGGCGTTGGCGCCGAGCGAGCCCTTGTTGTCGGTGGCGTCGAGGTCGAACATCGCCTGGTCGATCAGGCGCTGCTCGGTCGCGTCGTACCCGACGAGCTCCGGGCCGATCTGCTCGATGACGGCGAGGACGGCCTTCTCCACGCCCTTGCCCTGGTAACGGTTGGGGTCACCGTCACGGAGTTCGATGGCCTCGAAAGCACCGGTGGACGCACCGGACGGAACGGCGGCACGACCCGTGCTGCCGTCGTCGAGGCCGACCTCGACCTCGACCGTGGGGTTGCCTCGGGAGTCCAGGATTTCCCGGGCTACGACGACGTCGATGGACGGCACGAGCATCTCCTTCTGGGATGTGACGCGGGTACGCGGGGCGTTGGCCTCGCGGACACGAGCCTAACCGGCTCCCGGGCAAGAGCGAGCCGAGCCGCCGCCCTATGGACAAACCGAGAGCAAAAAGTTTCCGAACGGAACAAAACAAACCCCGCCCCGGTGCGTACGGGGGATACGCGCACCGGGGCGGGGTGGACCCGTGGGGACGGGGTGGGGCGGGCGGCGCCTCCGCCGAAGCGCCGCCGCCTCTCTCAGCTTCTCCGCCGAGCTGCAGCAGGCTCCTCTTAGCTGAGGTGCAGCTGCTGACCCGGGAAGATCATGTCGGCGTTGTCGATGATGTCGCCGTTGAGCTTGTACACCTTGTGCCAGCCGCCCTTGACGTCCTTCGCCTCGGCGATCTTGGAGAGGGTGTCACCCTTCTTGACCTTGTACTCGCCGTCGCCCTTCTTGACCGTCTTGCCGGTCGGGGTCTCGACGGTCTTCTTGGA
Source organism: Streptomyces sp. NPDC056486 (assembly GCF_042795295.1). Lineage (NCBI taxonomy): Bacteria > Bacillati > Actinomycetota > Actinomycetes > Kitasatosporales > Streptomycetaceae > Streptomyces > Streptomyces sp. NPDC056486. The sequence goes on along the minus strand of NZ_JBHTSF010000068.1, from coordinate 15,188 downwards.
CTCGGTCTTCGGAGCCTCGGGCTTCGGCGCGGCCTGCTTCGGAGCGGCCTGCTGCGGCTGCTCGGTCTGGGCGCTGGGCTCGTTCTTGGGCTGCTCCTGGGTCTGCTGCGGGGCGCTCTCCTGCGCACCGCCACCCTCGTTGGAAGCGCCCGAGAGGCCGACACCGCAGCTCGGCCAGGCACCCTTGCCCTGGCCCGCGAGGACCTTCTCGCCGATCTCTATCTGCTGGGCCTTGGAGGCCTGGTCCGCGCTGGACGCGTACTTCGTGCCGCCGTACGCGGCCCAGGTGGACGACGAGAACTGCAGGCCGCCCGTGTAGCCGTTGCCCGTGTTGATCGACCAGTTGCCGCCGGACTCGCACTGCGCGACGGCGTCCCACTCGGAGTTCGTCGCGGCGGAGGCCTGGCCGGCCGCCATCAGCGGAGCGGCGACGGCGACACCGGTGACGCCCGCGAGCGTGGCGACACGGGTGGCCTTGGACGGGCGGCGGTGCTTGCCCTTGCTGGAAAACAGCATGAGTGATCCCCTCACCGACGCCTGCGAGGTGAGCTGTCGGGTTCGGGCCGATGAAGTTGCCCGGCCGCGCTTCCTGAGCGCGGCTTAACCCCTAGCCGTTCCCGTCCGCTCGTCCGCCTCGCTCTCGCGATGCTGAACGGCCGGGCCCGGCGGAAACCTTGGTTCCCCCGCTCCTGCCTACGGCGCTTACGCGACGACTGTTCCCGAACGGCCGTTGGCAGGACTCGGCGTACCGACCGGCGGGGCCCGCTGTGGCGAGCGGTCACGACCGTAGTCATGCCGACGGCCGAATTCCAAAGACGATCAGGGCTTCTGAGACCCATGTCTCACTTGCGCCAATCCGGACATCAGGCGCAAAGCGAGTCGCCAACTTCCCCTACTTTTCGCCCAAATCGAGGCTCTGACCGGGAAGGATGAGATCGGGGTCGGAGCCGACGGCCTTCTCGTTCTCGGCGTACAGCTCGGTCCACCCGCCCTTCACGTCGTGGTCGTCCGCGATGGCCCAGAGGTTGTCTCCGGAGCGGACCGTGTACGTCCCGTCCGAGGCGTCCTGCTGTCGCTCGTCGCCGCGCGAGGCGTGCCGGCCCGAACCCTCGCGGGAGTCGTCGCCGGACGGCTTGCCGTCCGCGCTGTCGCCGCGGTGGCGGCCTTCGCCCTCGCCGGTGGTGGGAGTGGGGGTCGGCGAAGTCTCATCGCTCTGCCCGGACTTGCCCGAGTCATCCGAATCACCCGACTCGTCGTGATTCTTGTCTCGCGACTCGTCGTCGGCGCCGGACTTGCCGGAGTCACCGGAGGGCTTCTTCGAGGACTCGCCCGACGGCTCATCTGAAGGCTCGTCCGAAGACTTGGCACTGTCCGAGGGGTCGGCCGACTCACTCGGCGACGTGCTCGGCTCATCCGATTCATCCGACCCGTCCGACCCGTCCGACGCACCGGAGTCGCCCGACTCCGTCGCTTCGTCGGAAGGCGTCGTCGTGATCGGAGCGCCCGGGTCGACGTCGGCGGCGGCACCGTCCTCGGTGAGGCCTGCGACCGGCGCGCAGCTCGGCCAGGCCTTGACCCCCTGATCGTCGAGAACCTTCTCGGCGACGGAGATCTGCTGCGAGCGGCTGGCCTGATCGGCGCTCGGCGCGAAGTCGAGGCCGCCGTTGTCCTCCCAGACCTGCTGCGACAACTGGAGCCCGCCGTAGTACCCGTTGCCCGCGTCCGCGCTCCAGGACCCGCCGCTCTCGCACTCCGCGAGCTTGTCCCACGTGGCGGCGTCCGCCGCGCTCGCACTGGTGGCGCCGAGCAGCGGGATGGCTATGGCCGATCCTGCGACTCCTGCCGCGACGATCAGGGCCGGGGCCTGGCGGGGGCGTCGGTGACGACCATTGCCGGAGAGCATGCGGTTGCCTTTCGCGTGACTGGAGCGACGACTGCGACACGGGATGCCGAGTCGTCGGTGAACGTAGCGGGAGTCGAACGCTTGTCACAAGTCGATGCAGCGGAGATCACGTGAAAGTCACAGTCTTGACGGCTCGTCAGCTGGACGGCGCTTCAAGTGGCTGATATTTGCTCTGCTGTGCGGGTGTGAACTCCACGGGCAGCGTACGGAGTCCACGCATGATGAGCCCGCCACGCCATCTCAAATCACCAGGTTCCGCCGCGAGTCGCAGGTCAGGAAGGCGCCGCAGAAGCGTCGCGAGGGCGGTCTGCCCTTCGAGCCGGGCGAGCGGCGCACCGAGACAGTAATGAATGCCATGGCCGTAGCCGAGGTGTTGGTTGTCGCGCCGGGAGAGGTCGAGCGCGTCCGGTCGGTCGAAGCGTTCCGGGTCACGGTCGGCGGCGGCGAGGACGACGAGAACGGGGTCACCGACGGCGATGTCCTCCCCTCCGACGGTCAGCCGCTCGGTGGCATACCGCCAGGTGGCGAGTTCGACGGGTCCGTCGAAGCGGAGGAGCTCCTCGAGCCCGGTCTCCAGGAGTCCGGTGTCGCCGCCCTTGAGGGACTCCTGGAGCCGCTCGCGCTGTTCGGGGTGGGTGAGCAGGGCATAAGTGCCATTGCCGATGAGGTTCACGGTCGTCTCAAAACCGGCAAAAAGCAAGATAAATGCCATCGCGGCGGCCTCGTTCTCGGTGAGGTGCTCGCCGTGGTCGGAGGCGCGGATGAGCCCCGAGATGAGGTCGTCGCCGGGTTCGAGACGCTTGCGGTGGATCAGCTCGGCGAGGTAGCCGCGCATCTTCTTCACGGACCGGGCGACCCCGCCCCTGGGACCTCCCCCGTGGCGGATCATCATCCCCGCCCAGTCGCGGAAGTCGTCCTGATCCTCGCGGGGCACCCCGAGCAGATCGCAAATGGCGTAGATGGGGAGCGGGAAGGCGAAGTCGTGAATGAGGTCGGCCTCCCCCTTCTCGACGAACTGGTCGATGAGACGGTCCGTCAACTCCTGCACCCGTGGCGCGAATTCGGCGACACGGCGGGGCGTGAAGGCCTTGGAGACGAGGCGGCGAAGGCGCGTGTGGTCCGGCGGGTCGATGTTGAGCAGATGCGTCATGAGGTTGGCGCTGCGCTCGCCCGGGATCCCGGTCTTGCTCTTCCCGTGCGCGGGCACACCGTGATGGGCCGGATTCTTGCTGAGCCGCGGATCGGCGAGCGCCTGCTTGGCATCGACGTACCGGGTGACGAGCCAGGCCTCCACGCCACTGGGGAGCCGCGTCTTGTGCACGGGGGCGTGCTCGCGGAGCCAGGCGTAGGCGGGGTAGGGGTCGGTGGCGAACTCCCAGGTGAAGAGTTCTGGTCCTTGGGCGGGGTCTGGCCCCTGGGCCTCGGGCATGGGGGCGTGCGCCCCTGCGGGGCAGGCTGCGGGGGTTGCCTCTGCGGGGGCGGGCGGCTGGTCTTGCATGGGGTCGACGCTATCCGGCGGCCCGCGCCCACGTGCGGTTGGTCCGTCGCGCCGGGCACTCGCCTATGCCGGGGCGCTCACCGGAAACCCGAGCTCCTCGGCCGCGCGGGCCAGTTCCTCGTCGTAGGTGACGAACTCCGTGATGTCCTGCCGGAAGGGGTCCGCGCTCGCCAGGTGGACGGCATCGAGGGTGCCGAGCCGCTGGGTGCGGTAGGCGGCCGCTCGCGCCATGACCGTGGTGGTGACATCCGCCAGATAGACACCGCGCACGGCCTGCCCCACGAAGAAGGGCACCCGCTGGTGGTCGACCCCGGCCCGGTAGAGGGTCCGGGTGATCTCAAGGCGGGCGAGCTCGCTGCCGAGGAGCTCCGTCCCGTCCGGCAGCCCGGCCCGCCAGGCGCGCAGCGCTTCGGTCTCCTTCTCCGGCCTGATGAACTTGAGGAGCGCACAGCTGTCGAGGTAGATCACCGGCGTCGTTCCCGGTCGCGCTCTTCGAGCAGTACGTCGGCGAGGCTGTTGAGCTCGGGCGCGAGGTCGGTGAACACCTCGGGCATGCCTTCCTCGGCGGGCGCGGTGACGTCGCCCGATTCGAGCAGCCGCTGCAGCGCTCCCGGGGCCTCGGTCTCCGGGACCATGCGGAGGACCGGCTTGCCCCTGTCGGTGACAAGTATCGACGCGCCGGCCCGAACCCGGGCCACTGCCTTTGAGGGGTTCTGGTTCAGCTCGCGCAAGCCGATGGTTTCCATGCCATCAATGTACCTACCTTCCGTAGGTACATCAATCGCTGGAGAATCCGCCCCCCGCCCCCTCCGCCGCCAGCACCGCATCCCGGTAAGCCCGCGCAGCACCCCGCAGCGCCGCCTCCGGGTCGGTGCCCTCCGACTCTGCCCGCAGGGCGAGTGCGAGGAGTTCGTAGCCGATGCCGTCGCCCGAGGGTGCCGTCACGTTCAAGCCCGCCGTCCGTACCCGTGAGGCCAGCTTCGATGCCAGTGCCAGGCCCGGCTGGCCCAGGGGGATTCCTTCCGTGACCGATGAGCGCTGCTTCTCCTGCGCCTTCGTGCGGAGCCAGTGCGCCTTCACGTCCTCGGGGGTTTCTGCCGAGTCGTCCCCGAATACGTGCGGGTGGCGGTTGATCAGCTTGTCGACGATCGTGCCCGCCACGTCGTCCACGGAGAAGGGGGACTCCTCGTCCTCCTCCGCGATGCGGGCGTGGAAGACCACCTGGAGCAGGACGTCGCCCAGCTCCTCCCGCAGTTCTTCCCTGTCGCCCTCTTCGATCGCCTCGACCAGTTCGTACGCCTCCTCGATCGCGTACTTCGCCAGGCCCTTGTGCGTCTGCTGGGACGACCACGGGCACTCGACGCGGATCCGGTCCATGACCTGGACGAGGTCGAGGAGCCGGGCGCCCGGCAGGTCGTACGACGCCGGGAGCAGTTCCAGGTCCGGCATCGAGAGGCGGCCCGAGCCCGCGAGCCTCGCCAGGCCGTCCGTCAGAGCGCGGTCGCCCTCGGCCGTGGCGATGACCAGGACCGTGCGGTCGCCCGCGCACGCCGCCACCAGTTCCTGGGCCGTGGGCGCCGCCTGGTCCACGCGCACGCCCGCCTCACGCAGATACGGCAGCTGGGGATGCGTGGCGTCGGCGCACAGGACCTCGTCGGCCCCGTGCAGGGCCTGCCACGCGGGCCAGGAGAGAAGGCCGGGGGCCACCCGGTGGCTGGTGGTGAGGAGGATGACGCGGCCGGGGGCGTCGGCCGGGGGCGTGGTTTCGTTCGTCACCGGTTGAACGTAACCCACGGCACTGACAGCTCCCTCGGTACTCCTGTTACGCCTGCTGCTTGGGCTGTGCCTCGCCGTTTCCGGACACCTCACGTACCCACGGCGTCTTCGTGTCCGCGCGCTTGCTCTTCTCGACGTCCCATGTGCCGTAGCGCGGGTTCAGGTCCACGTCCAGCTTCTTGGAGGCCTTGGAGAGCGCCTTCCAGAAGAGGGCCTGGCCCTCCGGTGCGTTCATGTCCGCGCCGATGACCTTCGCCAGCTTCTGGGCCTCGATCTCCGTACGGAAGCTTTCGGTGAGGCGGGAAGGAGCGACGCTGTACTGCTGTAGCCAGCCCTGCTCGAGGGCCTTCTTGCTGCCCGCCTGCTGTTCGAGGCCCGACCTCATCGTCTGGATCTCGCGGCGTGAGACGTCCACGCCCGCGTCGGCCGCGGCCTGGTGCAGCACCTTGTCCAGGACCATCGTGTGCAGGGTGCTGCGGGTGAGGCCGCCGGTCTTGGCGATGGCCTGCTCGTACTGCTGCTCGTCCGGGATGGCGGCGCGCTGCGCGTCGCGCACCTCGTTCACCCGGCTCTCCAGCTGCGAGACCGTGATCCGGTCGTCGCCCACGACGGCCGCGGCGCCCGGATGGGCATCGCTTCCGCAGGCCGTGAGGAGGGGGGCCGCGGCGACGGCTGCGGCGGAGAGAACGAGCGCGGTGCGACGGCGGCGGTGCAAGTGAGCCTCCCGAGGAGATTGTGCGGCGGTGCACAAAGTCTTGCGGTGATCGATGTTAGGCAGTGGCCGGTCCCTCGGCCACCTATTCGACCAACGATTCTCGAAGAGTTGGGGCACCGGTCGGGGCACCTTCGCGCTGAGCCGTCACTAACCGCGCATCTGTCCCAGCCACTGCAACGTACGCCGGATCTCCGCCGGGAACGGATGGCCGATGCCATGCATCCGCTCGGCGTCCAGGAGCAGCCGCCCCAGCGTGTCGTGCGCCGCGGCGCGATCGCCGAGGGCAAGGAGCAAGTGGCCGATATGGCGGCGGATTTCGAGAGGGCGTTCGCGGTCGTCGGATGCGTAGCGGTTCTCGTAGTAAGGGAGGAGGGCCCTGTACTCCGCGAGTGCCGCCGCCGGTTCGCCCAGCTGTTCCAGGCACTGCGCGGCCTCGTAGCGGAACTGGAGCGAGTGCGGGTCGGCCTGTCCCGACTCCGCGGCGCGCTCGTCGGCGAGGCGGCGCAGTTCCGGCAGGGCGCGGCGGTACTGGCCGTCGTCCATGAGCGTCGCCGCGTACTGCTTGCGCAGGGAGCGGACCACCGGGGAGTGCTCGCCGTGCTTGGCGGCGGCCGCGGGCAGGATCGAGCCGAGGATGTCCACAGCCTGTGTGATGCGGCCCTCGCCGAGGAGCCGCTTGACCTCGTCGACCGCGCGGACGACGTCCGTCTGGCTGCCCGTGCCGCCCGGGGTCCGGCGCTCGTCAGGACGGTCCGGCTGGATGTCGGGGGCCGGCGCCGGTGTCGCCGCGCGATCGGGCCAGGGGGCGTGCGGGCGCAGGAAGGGCCGGGTGGGGTCCAGCGCGCCGCCGGTCGGGACGCCTCGCGCGGGAAGCAGGGGCGCCAGTTCCTCGTAGACCTCCTGGGCGCTGCCGTGCCGGTGCTCGGGGTCCTTGGCGAGGAGCCGGAGCACCAGGGCTTCGAGGGCCTCGGGGACCTCGGCGCGCAGACTGCGGACCGGGACCGGAGGTTCGTAGAGGTGGCGGTGCAGGACGCCGAGCGCGGTGGAGCCGGAGAACGGCACGTCTCCGCTGAGGAGTTCGTGCAGCAGGACGCCGAGGGCGTACAGGTCGGTGTACGGGCCGACCGCGCCGCCCATCGCCTGTTCGGGCGCCATGTACGCGGGGCTGCCGATGGGTGAACCGGTGTGGGTGAGGCGGGTGGTGTCGGTGTCCATGACCGAGGCGATGCCCAGGTCCAGGATGCTGACCGTGCCGTCCTGCTTGACCATCACGTTCCGCGGTTTGAGGTCGCGGTGCACGATCGGTACGGCGTGTACCGCGGAGAGCACGGCGCACAGTTGCGCGGCGATCGCGACGGCCCACTGCCACGGGTAGGGATCGTGCTCGGCGAGGTGGTCGCCGAGGTCCGCCCCGTCGACGTACTGCATGACGAGGTAGAGGTCCTCGCCCTCGGTGCCCGCGTCGTGGACGGTGACGAGGCCGGGGTGGTCGACCTGTGCGGTGACGCGGCACTCGCGCACGAAGCGGCGGCGCAGCTCATCGGCCTCGGCGCCCGCGACCCGGTCGGGGCGCAGGAGTTTGACGGCGACGCGGCGGTCGAGGCGTTGGTCGTACGCCGTCCAGACCTGGCCCATGCCGCCCTGGCCGATGAGCGTGGAGAGTTCGTAGCGCCCGGCGACAACACGGCCGCCCGTCCCCAGTGACACGGTCAGCTGCCGCCTTCCTGCTTGCGCAGGTAGTCACTGAGCTCGTCGAGCTCGGCCTGTACTTGGTGGATGCGGGCCGGTGCGGGACGCGTGGGCGGGGGCGGCGTCTGCTGGACCGGCGGCTGGTGGTGCTGCAGCTGCGTGGGCTGGAGGTGGACGGGCGTGGGGGTGGGGGTGGGGCCCTGCTGCGGATAGCCGTAGGCGGGCTGCGTTCCCGCGTACCCCGCGTACTGCGGCTGCCGGTTGCGGCTGAAGTGCCGTATGTCCGCGAAGAGGTAGTAGATGACGGCGGCAAGCATCGTCGTCAGGAGGATCACCATGCCCGCGCCGCCCGGCCCCTGGAACTCGTCCTCGCCGGGGTCGATGCCGACGAGCACCACAGCCGACACGTCGAGCGCGGCCACGAGTCCGAACAGGCCCCAGTCGTGCGGCTTGCGCGTCACGAGCGCGAGCCGCAGCATCATCGCCCAGGCGAGCAGGCCGCACGTCATGACGGCGAGGACCACGAACATCACGCGCAGCGTCACATAGGTGCCGCCCGAGGTCGGCGGCGGTTGCTGCGGCGCGTAGCCGTGGCCGTGCATGGCTGCTCCTGGTGCCTGATACGGCCGTGCGTTCCCCCGAGTCCCCGTGGGAACGCACGGCCGAAAGTCGAAAGTCGAAATACGAACGGATGCAGATTCGAGCGTATAGGCCGACGAGGAGAAGCGGTCCCGGGTTGTACCGAACCGTTGCCGTACTGGTCACGTCCTGATCGCGGCCCCCGCCGCAACCCGGTGGCGCCTCTCCGGCGGAAGCGCGCCGTCCGTCACGCGGGCAGGGTCGCGGGGCGAGTTCGCCGTGCCCCCGTCGGGCTCACAGCACGTGCCGCACCCACACGTTCGGCTCCACATACACCGCGTACCCGCGCTCCGGCTCGCAGTGCACGGGCACCAGCGCGCCCGGCACCTCGACAGGGCCCGCCGTGTCGAACGGAAGCCCCGTCCACGCCCGCCACTGCGCGGTCGATCCGGACACCGTCATCGACGCGTGCGCCACCTTCGCGATGGTGCCGCCCGCCCGCACGTGCACCCGCAGCCACGGGTCGGCGGGAAGGCCGTCGTCCCGCTTGCGCTGTGCGTACGTGTCGATCAGCGCGGCCGGTTCGAGGTGTTTGGCGTTCGGGCGCACCGGGGCGACGACTTCGGCGAAGCCGCGCGCGCGAGCGGTCTCGCGCATCGCGGCGAGCATCCGCCCGGAGACGCCGTGGCCGAGGTAGTCCTTCGCCACGGTGATCTCGATCGCGCTCACCGTGTCGGGCTTCCTGCCGTGCCGCAGATCCGAGAACGCCCACAGCATGACCTGGTCCCAGCCGCCGTCCGGCAACTGCCCGCGCCCTTCGGCGCGCAGCGCGAACGGCACGCTGAACGCCTTGGCCGCGACCGCGCCCCGCTCGTCCGTGGCGACAAGAACGTACTCGGGAAGCTCCTTGACGATCCGCCCGATCATCGACCACGCGATGGGGTCGTTCCCGATGAACTCCGGCCAGGTGTCGTCCATCTCCATGAGCGGCCCGGCGAGTTCGGGCCGCTCGGCCAGCGTCGTGATCCTCAGGTCCATGCATCGGACGCTAGCGGGCGCGGACCCGGCTGTTAAGCCATTTTTCACCTCATCGGGCGTGGAAGCGGCCCGGCGCCGCCGTCGGGCTGCCCCCGGTCGGCAGCTTCTCCTTCGGGCAGCCCGACAGGACCCGCTTCATGGCGTCCTGCTCGGCGCCCGTCACCCACACCCCGTACTTCTTCTTCACGGCCACCTGCCGGGCCACGTAGGCGCACCGGTAGCCCTTGTCCGGCGGCAGCCAGGTGGCCGTGTCGCCGTCACCCTTGCCGCGGTTGGGGCCCGCGTCGACCGCGAGGAGGTTGAGCGGGTCGTTGGCGAACGCTATGCGCTTGCTCGGCTCCCACTTGCCCGCGCCCTTCTGCCAGGCGTCCGAGAGGGCGACGAGATGGTCGATGTCGACCTGGCTGCGACCGCGCACGAACGTGACGTCCTTGCCGGTGTAGGGGTCGGGCGCCAGCGCCCCGGAGGCCACCTCGCAGTCCCCGCCGTCGCGGTACTTCACGTCGTCCAGATCGCGCTTGAGTATGTCGTCGCGGGTGCCGCAGCTGTTGGAGTCGGTGTCGGCCCAGGGGCTGCCGAACCGGTCACGGTCGTATCCGGTCTTGGGCGCGCGGCCCTTCACCGTGAGCGTGTCGACCGCGGCGAGCGCGGGTCCCGCCTTGGCGTCGGGCGCGTCAGGCCCGGAAGAGCCGCTGTCCTTGTCCTCCGGCGAGCATCCGGTGACGGATCCCGCGACGAGGAGCGCGAGCAGCAGCGCCGCCCGAACTCCGGTGTTGCTACGGCTCACTTGATGGTCACCTTTGCTCCGATGGCGAGTGTTCCTGGCGTCACGACGTCCGCGTACACCCCGACGCACATGCCGCGCGACGCGGTGAGTGTCTTCAGGATGCGGTGATCGGCGGGCAGTTCGCGCTGGGCCTGGGTGGTCATGACACAGCGTTCGATGCGCATCGTGACACGCAGGCACAGTCCGCCGTCGAAGGTGATCTCCCGTCCGACCCAGTCCTCCTCGATCCACGGCTCGTCGGTCCCGATCACGATGTTCTTGCGCAGACGGCGTACGTCGACGGGGTCGGAGTCGCCGAGCAGCTCGCCGAGGGCGTGCAGCGACGCGGTGCCGACGAGCGATACGGCGCCCGCGTCCTGATGGCTCACCTCGCCCTCGCGCGCCAACTCCATTCCCGCGCCGAAGAGTTCACCGATGCGGGGGTCACCGGGCCGCAGCGTCTCGCCGTCCGGCGTGGTGACGACGGGGGCGTCACCCTCGTACGCCGCCTCGTACTCCAGCATTCCCGGTGTCCGCCGGAACCTGCGGGTGTTCTTCCCGCTCCCCAGCTTCCCGTCCTCGTGCCGCAAGGCCCACAGCCGGTCACCGGCCACGCCCCGCTCGTCGAGGACGAGGCGCTCGTGCCCCTCCCCCAGCATCGACTTCACCGGAAAACAGGCGAGCCCCACGACGGCCTCATGCCCCACGGCACTTCCCCTCCCCTGACCTGCGCGCTGCTGCATGACCGCTTTAGACCATATCGCCCCTCACCGGACGGGCCCCCCGTGCCGCCATTACCTCCGGCGTAATCGACCCTTTTCCGGCCGCACGGAAGCATCAACGGCATCCGCAGGAACACCCAACGAGCAGGAACACCGACCGAGGAGTCCGGATGACCGTCAGGACCACCACCGAAGACGCCACCCGCGCCGCCGTCCAGGCCTTCCTGGGATACCGGCTCACCGGTGACGCCGATGGCCTCACCGCTCTCTTCACCGATGAGGTCGACTGGATGCTCGCCGACAACCCGGGCGTGCCCTGGATCCGGCCGCGGTCCACGGCCGCCGAGTGCGCGGCCCAGTCCGCCGAACTCGCCGCGCACACGGTCCCGGAGAAGGCCGGCGCCACGGTCGACACCATCATCGTCGAGGGCGCGGACGCCGTGATCTTCGGCCGCCTCTGGGGCACCGTGCGCGACACCGGCAAGTCCTTCGACGGGCCCTTCGTCCTGCGGCTGACCGTCGAGGACGGGCGGATCTCGCGGCACCACCTCTACGAGAACAGCCGGTCGATCGCCGACGCCTGCACGCCCTGACCGCCCGTGCCCGGGCGGCATCGTGTGCGAGCGCCAGGGGGCGCTGACGTCTCCCCGCACCGGCGCCTTCCCGCACCGGCGTCTCCCCGCGACAGGGGCAACGCCGACACCTGCGGGTCCGTCGTGGCTTGTCGCGCAGTTCCCCGCGCCCTAAGGGCGCGACAGCCGCCCCGCCGTCCTACGACCCCAGGATCGTGGTGAGGAACTCCCCCACCCAGCCGAGCAGTTCACGCCCGATCAGCGGCTTCCCGCCGACCTTCGCGGTCTTCGGGCGCGGGACGAGCAGCTGGTGGGCGTTCTCCTTGATGACCGTTCCCGGGTAGAGCCGCTTCAGGCGCAGCTCCTGCGACTCCCGCAGCTCCACCGGGGCGAACCGGATGTTGTTGCCCTGCAGCACGATCTCGCCGACCTCGCACGCACGGGCCAGCATCCGCAGGCCCGCCACCAGGAGGAGATTCTCCACGGGCTCCGGCAACTTGCCGTAGCGGTCGGTGAGTTCCTCGCGCACCGCCTTGACGTCCGCCTCGCTGCTCGCGGAGGCGATCGAGCGGTAGGCCGCGAGGCGCAGGCGCTCGCCTGGTGCGTAGTCGTGCGGTACGTGCGCGTCGACCGGCAGCTCGACCTTGACCTCGAGCGGCGGCTCCTCCTCCACGCCGCCCTCCAGGGACGCGCGGTAGTCGGCCACCGCCTCGCCCACCATGCGTACGTAGAGGTCGAAGCCGACGCCCGCGATGTGTCCTGACTGCTCGCCGCCCAGGAGGTTGCCCGCGCCGCGGATCTCCAGGTCCTTCATCGCCACGTACATGCCCGCCCCCATCTCCGTGTGCTGGGCGATGGTCGCGAGGCGCTCGTGGGCGGTCTCCGTCAGAGGCTTCTCCGGCGGGTAGAGGAAGTAGGCGTAACCGCGGTCACGGCCTCGGCCCACACGGCCGCGCAGCTGGTGGAGCTGGGAGAGACCGAAGTTGTCGCCGCGCTCGACGATCAGCGTGTTGGCGTTGGAGATGTCGATGCCCGATTCGACGATCGTCGTCGAGACGAGCACGTCGAACTTCTTCTCCCAGAAGTCCACCACCACTTGTTCCAGGGCCTGTTCGGACATCTGGCCGTGCGCGGTGGCGATGCGGGCCTCGGGGACGATGTCTCTGAGGCGGGCCGCCGCCCGGTCGATCGACTCGACCCGGTTGTGGATGTAGAAGACCTGGCCCTCGCGAAGGAGTTCGCGGCGGATGGCCGCGCCGATCTGCTTCTCCTCGTAAGGACCGACGAAGGTCAGGACCGGGTGGCGCTCCTCGGGGGGCGTGGTGATGGTGGACATCTCGCGGATGCCCGTCACGGCCATTTCGAGCGTACGGGGAATGGGGGTGGCCGACATCGTCAGGACGTCGACGTTGGCCCGCAGCTTCTTGAGCTGCTCCTTGTGCTCGACGCCGAAGCGCTGCTCCTCGTCGACGATGACGAGGCCCAGGTCCTTGAACTTCGTCTCGGATGAGAAGAGGCGGTGGGTGCCGATGACGATGTCGACCGAGCCGTCGCGCAGGCCCTCCAGGGTCGCCTTGGACTCCGTCTCCGACTGGAAGCGGCTCAACGCCCGTACCTTGACGGGGAATTGGGAGTACCGCTCGGAGAACGTACCGAAGTGCTGCTGCACCAGGAGCGTCGTCGGGACGAGCACCGCGACCTGTTTGCCGTCCTGGACCGCCTTGAAGGCGGCGCGGACCGCGATCTCCGTCTTTCCGTAGCCGACGTCGCCACAGATCAGGCGGTCCATCGGGACCGTCTTCTCCATGTCGTCCTTGACCTCGGCGATGGTGGTGAGCTGGTCGGGCGTCTCCACGTACGGGAAGGCGTCCTCCAGCTCGCGCTGCCAGGGGCTGTCGGGTGCGAAGGCGTGGCCGGGCGCCGCCATGCGGGCGCTGTAGAGCTTGATGAGGTCGGCGGCGATCTCCTTGACCGCCTTCTTCGCGCGCGCCTTCGTCTTCGTCCAGTCGGCGCCGCCCAGGCGGTGCAGGGTGGGCGCCTCGCCACCGACGTACTTGGTGATCTGCTCCAGCTGGTCGGTGGGGATGTAGAGGCGGTCGCCGGGCTGGCCGCGCTTGGCGGGGGCGTACTCGACGACCAGGTACTCGCGCGTCGCGCCCTGGACGGTGCGCTGCACCATCTCGATGTAGCGGCCGACGCCGTGCCCCTCGTGGACGATGTAGTCGCCGACCTCCAGGGTCAGCGGGTCGATCGTCTTGCGACGGCGGGCCGGCATCCGCTGGCCGTCCTTGCCCGCTGCCTTCTGCCCTGAGAGGTCGGTCTCGGTGAGGACCGCGAGCTTGAGGGCCGGGTCCAGGAAGCCGTAGTCGATCGAGCCGCAGGTGACCTGCACGACGGAGGGCGTGAGCTCGCCGAGCTCCGCGTCGAGGCGGGCCGCGATGCCTTCGCCGCTCAGGACCTCGACGGTGCGGGCGGCGGGGCCGTGGCCCTCCGTCACATAGACGGTGCGCCAGCCGTCGGCGAGCCAGCCCTTGGTGTCGGCGAGCGCCTTCGCGGTGTCGCCGCGGTAGGTCTCGGTGGCGTGCATCCCGAGCTTGAGGGTGTCGTCGTCAAGGTCTTCGTCGGCGGCGAACGGCGAGACGGACCACCACATCATGCCGAGGTCACGGGCATGATCGCGGACGTCGGCGATACCCCAGAGGGAGGCAGCGCCGACGTCGATCGGAGCTTCCCCGCCGCCCGCCGTGGCGGCCCAGGACGCCTGGAGGAACTCCTGCGAGGTCGCCACCAGGTCGGCGGCGCGGGTGCGCACGCGCTCGGGGTCGCAGACCACGGCCATGCTGTCCTGCGGCAGGACGTCGAGCAGCAGTTCCATCTCGTCGACCAGGACGGGCGCGAGGGACTCCATGCCCTCGACGGCGATGCCCTCGGCGATCTTGCCGAGCAGTTCGCCCAGCTCGGGGTGGGCCTCGGCGAGTGCGGCGGCCCTTTCGCGTACGTCGTCGGTGAGGAGCAGCTCGCGGCAGGGCGGGGCCCACAGGCCGTGGTCGGCGACCTCCAGGGAGCGCTGGTCGGCGACCTTGAAGTAGCGGATCTCCTCGACGTCGTCGCCCCAGAACTCGACGCGGAGCGGGTGCTCCTCGGTCGGCGGGAAGACATCGAGGATGCCGCCGCGCACGGCGAACTCGCCGCGCTTCTCGACCAGCTCCACACGGGAGTACGCGGCTGCCGCGAGGGCCTCCACGGTCTCGTTCAGGTCCGTGGTCTCGCCCGAGCGCAGGGCCACGGGCTCCAGGTCGCCCAGGCCCTTGACCTGCGGCTGGAGGACCGACCGTACGGGCGCGACGATGACGCTGACGGGGCCCGTCTCGGGGTCGTCGGGCCTCGGGTGCGCGAGGCGGCGCAGGATCGCGAGGCGGCGGCCGACGGTGTCGGAGCGGGGCGAGAGGCGCTCGTGCGGGAGCGTCTCCCAGGAGGGGTACTCGACGACTCCGTCCGGCGGAATGATCGTGCGCAGGGCGGCGGCCAGGTCCTCGGCCTCGCGGCCGGTCGCCGTCACGGCGAGAACGGTGCGGTTCGTCTCGCGGGCGAGGGCCGCGATGGCGAAGGGACGGGCGGCGGGCGGGCCGACCAGGTCTACGTGGGTGCGGTTGCCGTCGGTGGCGGCCTTGACCGCTTCGGCGAGTGCGGCGTCCTTGACGACAGCGTCGAGCAGACCGTGCAGGCTCATGTGGGCTTTCGCTTTCCGTCCAGGTTCGAGGGCGCGCGAGGGCAACGCGAACCGCCCGGACTGGGTCACAGGCCGGGGGTCTCCAGACTACGACCAATCAGCGCGTCCGGCGTTTGAGGACCGGGGTCCGGGGCGGAGCCCGGGAACGGCGCACAGGCCGAAAACAGACAGTCGGCCCCGGCAGCGCGTACTCGCGCCGC
>NZ_JBHTSF010000067.1:0-47257 GCF_042795295.1 Streptomyces sp. NPDC056486 | reverse complement strand
CCCGTTACGAAAAAACCGCGACGTCCTTCAAAGCCGCCGTCACCCTGGCATCAACACTCCTCTGGCTCCGCCCACTTTGAAGACACGCCCTAGGGCTCGTTGAGACTCGAGAGCTTCGTCGCAATGCCCTGCTGGGCGGAAACACAAAGCTCCCGCGCTCGTCCGCCGCCGACGTCACCTGTCCTCGCCCGGCCGGTTCGGATCCTGCACCTTGCGGATCTGCTACACCACGGCCTGGATCTTGGAGTCGCACCGCGAAGCGCCCGACCAGGATCCTCGACAGGATCCTGGCACGAGCTCTTCACAGGCGGCGGTTTGCTGATGCCGGCGGAAACTATTAACCAGTAACGACCCCGACGATAATCGTCGTCGCCAATACGGCATAAACGGCGCTCGAAATATAGTTCAGCACAGCCGCCGCGTTTGTGGATCCTGCAAGGCGCGCGTGAAAGGATCCTGCCAATACCCCGATGCCTCCATAAAGAATCAACTCCATGAGAACATCAACTGCACCGAGCATCGCCAATTGCAATGCATAGCTCTCCGCACTTCCCGTGAATTGCGGGAGCACCGCTAGGAAGAACAGCATGAGCTTCGGATTTGTCAGGCTGACGAGCACGCCCCGCAGATACCATTTGTCTGCCGCAATATCGCTATGCTCGCCGATCATGCGGCGGGCGTTGCGTATTGTCGTGTATGTCAACCACAGCAGATACCCTGCGCCGAAGATTCTCAGTGCATCAAGTATTAGTGGGTGCGACTGGGCGATCTTCCCCACCCCCACGACGACGGTGGCGGCGTAGATGCTCATGCCTGTGCAGATGCCGAGGATGGCTTTCAGTGCGGCCCGCCGGCCACCTTCGAGTCCCACTGCAAGCATGTAGGCCATGTCAGGCCCGGGCGGAATGAGAAAGAGCAGGATCGCTGCAACGAAGCCCGGCAGCACCGTCAGGTCCAGCATCGAGTACCTCCAGTCCTGCCGTGGCGTGCAGGAGCTCCGCAGTGCTGGCAGCGGTCACTCTGTGCTGGGATGCCGCAGTCTGCGGTCGCGAACCCAGCTCTGACCTTGGGAAATGCCATGAGATCTCCGAGTCGACGTGGAACCATCAATGGCGGTTCTAGCATGCTTGTGCGCCAGGGGGCAACCGGCTATGATGGTTCCATGGCTGCTACATCTTTTCCGGGGTTCCGTCATGGCGTCGTGCTGGCGACGAGCTTCACGGGGACTCTGACGGAGCGTTGCGGCAATGCGCTGGAGCGCATCCCTGTGCCGCAGCGACTCGCAGATTGGTTGACGGTCAATGGGCTCGCGGTCGACTCCTGTACCCAGCCCCAGCTTGACCGCGCTCGAGAGCTACGGGAATCGATTCATGTAGCTGCTACCGCCGTTGCCAATCAGGAGCCGCTCCCGTCTTCAGCTATCCAAGTGATCAATGACTGCAGCACTGGCGGTCAGGCCTCGGAAATCTTGACATCCGAGGGCACTCGGAAGTGGCGATTGGGTCCTGCTTCTGTTGAAGATGCTCTCGGCGTGATTGCTGCGGACGCGATCAGCATTATTGCGGGGGAGCGCGACGGAAGAATCGCTTTGTGTGCATCGCCAACGTGCCGGGCCGCATTCTTCGACACCAGTCGAAGCCGCACACGGAGATGGTGCGATATGGATACGTGTGGGAATCGTGAGAAGAAGGCGCGCTTCCTTGCCAGCAGGCGCAACAACTCACAGCCTGCTGGCTGACCGTCATCTCTTAGCGAT
This sequence comes from Streptomyces sp. NPDC056486, assembly GCF_042795295.1. Taxonomy (NCBI): domain Bacteria; kingdom Bacillati; phylum Actinomycetota; class Actinomycetes; order Kitasatosporales; family Streptomycetaceae; genus Streptomyces; species Streptomyces sp. NPDC056486. Next base: position 45,501 of record NZ_JBHTSF010000067.1, on the reverse strand, counting down.
CGTAAGCATCGGGTTGTCGCCCCCGGGGTCTCACTGCGCGTTCATGGTTGTGGTCTTGCGCGCATTCTTTTTCCGTGAGGGTCGACCGTTTCCCGTGTGCGTCATGCAGGCAACTGATCCAGGCCCGATGCTGACCCCGCCGACGCCGACGCCGACGCCGACGCCGACGCCGACGCCGAAGTCGCCGCGGGCGCGGGCCAGTTCAGTGAGAGTGAGGAGAGCCGTGCCTGAGATCAAGCCGAATGCCCCGCTCCGTGGCAGCGTGCGGCCAGCGGTGACTTCCGCGCCGTGCCCCACTCCTGTCCTTATGTACCGCACTTTTGCGGCGAGAACAGCTGTCACGGCCCGATGTGGGTGAGCGGAGCTCATTGCCTGAGCTGGGCTTGAGCCATTGCAATTGAGCGATTCTTGTTGATCCGTTGGTCGGCAGTGACCGGGACGGGGACTCAGTCGATGGTGGCTGCGGCCTCTGGCCAGCTTGGATTGGCGCGTCTAGTGCTCATGCTCAACGGTACTGAGCGGAGTGCAGTTAAAGCTGTCCGGCCAACGATTGGTTGAAGCGGACCCATGGTTGTCTGTGATTCCGTGCCAGGAAGACGCTGGATGGTCTGGTGCCAGAACACCGGCTACAACGGCCCCAGGACCTCGGCACAGTAGAGGGCGAAGCGTCCGATGCTTCCGGCTTCATCAGGGGATCGGATCAAGGAGTAGATGAAGAGCCCAGCGGCGGTCAGACCGTGGAGTGCCCTGACGTATGTGTCGGTGTCGAAGCTCCACGGGCTGCGCAGTAGCGCCTTGTTCAGCACGATGACCTCGATGGCCACGCTACCGATCATGGCGCATGCCGTGTAGGCCACGACCCACCAGATGGAAGGTCCGGGCTTGGCATCGAAGAGAAGTCGCAGACTGGTGCCGCCTACGAGCAAGGGCACCGGGGTAAGTAGGTAGAGCAGAGCCGTGACTGGGATGTGCCACGGTCCCATGTAGAAGACGTACGCTTCGTCGCCGTCATCATGGTCTTGAACCGTCTCGCGGTAGCGAGGTGGCGCGGGGTCGAAGTGGTAGTGGTTTTGGACGAAGTGCTGGTCTCTCCCCGCTTGGTGTACGGCGGCTCGGTGTGGAGCAACATGGCGTCCGCCAACCATGTCGTGGCCCGGATTCCCGCTGGCTCGCGTGGATGTCCTGCTTCCAGCGGCCTGGGCGCCTCGCCTGTCACGACCAGGTCCGCAAGCTTTGATTTGTACGCCGAGATCCCCGGACGCACCCGCGCTCATCTCGCCGACCACCGCCTGGAGTTCTTCAAGCCCAGGAGGTGTGCAGCGTGCCGGACGAGACCAGCCGGACGTACTTCCGTAAATTCCATCGCCGCTGTGGTCGCCGGGCTTCTTTCGTTCCTGCGGCGTGCGAGGCTGCCGGGGCCTGCTCACGGTCCTCCTGGTGCCCCGGTGTCATCGTCCGGGCGTGGGGTGGGGGCGGATGGGCTGCCGCCTGGGTCCGGTGCGTCCGGGGCCTCCTCGATCGGGTAGGGCTCGCGACGGGTCGTGATCTCGGGTTCAGCCTCTCTCAGCTGTGCCTCCCTCTCGCGGCGCTCCTCGGCTTCCTGGCGGATGAGCGTGCGCAACCCTGCTAGATCCAGGGAGGTTTCGTGGCCGGGCCGGTCGTCCTCCACGGCCTCGGACAGCAGCACCGTCTCGCCGTCGAGCGGGAACATGCTGGAGAAGTACGGCACCCAGGTGTCGACGCTGTCCCGAACGAGAAAGGCCACCCTGGGTTCGGCGCCCTGCGGAGCAAGCTGCCACTCAGTCTGCTCCGCGGACCCCTGGCTGGGGACGTGCAGGGTCAGCTCGCCCTGGACGTCGCCCTTGAGTACCTCAACGGGTGTGACACGGAAGGTTCCCACTTGCCTGGGCTCATGTGCCTCGTGGTCCTCGACGGCCGCCTCCAAGGTCGCCTCCCGTAGTACGACGACGATCTGGCAGTCCCGGATCTGCTGCGACAGGGTCGGGATGGTCCTCACATACGTGGCCACAGCTCACTCACCTCCGTACCACAGAAGAAGATTGTTGCCTCCACGGCTGTGCGCGAGGGCCGGCCCGGTGCTCGATGTGGAATTGGGCAGCTGCTGAGCTGCGGACCACGTCGACGGTTTCAGCCACTCCTTGCGCGCGACACGCAGTGAGGTGAGGAAGTTCTGCTCTCGGAAGGCCAGGTGGAACAGGTCATGACCTGGGTCGTAGGCCACGGCCGGCTGCGCCCGCGTGCGGGCGCCGGAGAATCCAGTGCCGCGCTGCACCAGCCGGTCACCGGAGACCTCACAGTCGAGGCTGCGCACCAGGTTCATGGCCGCGATCGACTCCCCGCCCCAGGCGAACGCCAACACTATCCGGTTGTCCGGGGCTGCTGCGAGGGATACGCCGACGAGCGACCTGTAGTCAAAGCTTGTCGGTACGACGGTGGGCTGCGACCAGGAACCGCCGTCGTTGTAGGAGACGCTGGCCCGGATGCGGCCGGTCCCGGTGTGGTCGGAGCGGTCGAAGTGCGCCCAGGCGAGTACCCAGGCGCGGCGCCCACCGACCATGGTGGAGACGAGGCCGGGGGTGCCAAAGGTGGTTGCGCCGACGGGTGTTGCGGCCCAGGCCCAGCTGGCTCCCTGATTGGTGGAGCGGACCACTCGGATACTGCCGTTGTCGTCGTTGTGGACCCAGGCCATGAGTATCAGCCCGCCCGGCTCGTCGGCGAGTGCGGGGCCGTGCACGGACCGTTCACCGCCGTAGTACACCCAGCCGTTGAACAGAAAGTTCACGCCGTCCGTCCGCAACCACGTGGGGATGCGATTGGGGTGGCTCCAGCCAAGCGCATACAGGCCGCTATTGCCGATGGACGTGATGCCGGGGGTCAGGCACGTGCGTGCCTGGTAGTTGTTGTAGTTGGTCAGCTGGTTGCCCTGCGCGAACCAGGAGCTGCCGCCGTCGGTCGAACGAAACTCCCGTAGCCGGTTGCGGTCCATGTCGCGGTAGAGCGCCTTGAGCCGGGCCACGTCGCCTTCCCAGGGGCCGAACCGCTGGCGATGGTACGCATAGTCGGCGTGCATGGTGTCCTGGGCGCTGGAGCTGTGGTCGAGCCAGAAGCAGTGCCCGAACTCATGGGTCAGGACACCCTGGAGGTCGATCTGGCCGGGTTGCGCGTTAAACGGCACCAGGGGCCAGGGGGTCAGGTTGGATCCGTTCTTGCGGTGCACGACAATGTTCGCGCGCCGCCAGTTGACGAAGGCCGATGCGATGCGCGTGGTGTCGGCGTGCCGCTCATTCATCGAGATGATGATCTCGCCGTCCTGAGCGTCACTCCGGTCGGTGTAGTTCCAGAATTGGAAACGGCAGTCCGCACCCGCATTCATCCACCGTGTATACGCGTTGATCACCGCGTCCGTGACCGGACCCTGCCATGAGCTGTCAATTCCCTGTGCGGTGAACGATGACCAGTTGATGAAGACTCGGGGGCGATCTCCGTTGTTCCAGTACGCCTGATCGCCCATGACATCCCCCTGATGTGGGCGCGGAGTTCGTACGGAAAGCATGGCAGGCGATCATGGGCGAAGGCAGATATACCGTCATGTGCTGAGTCTGATCCGTCTTGACGCGTCCTCGATCCCAACGAGATCTCTCCATTCCCATCTGCGCCACCCTGCAGCTCAACACTCACTTCCGAAAGTGGATATGGGCCGCCCCGCACCATCCACGCGGCAGTTCCGAGCCCGCTTGCGATACGCCTTTGAGGAACGCAGCACTAGACGGACCGGGCGGACCTCTTGACTGATGTGGCGGAGCCTTTCCACTGTCAAGCGGTGACCCCAACGCCGAAAGCCGGCCCCTTCAACGAGCGTACGAGTGACCTCTATCCCTTGCTGCGGTCCAGATGTTGCGGTCCAGAGGTGAGTTGGCCGGGGGAGAGATGGGTGGCGGAGAGCGCGATGCACTGCCCCACCGGAAGGGACAACCGCCCGTCAACGGTTCAGTTGCACCTGTTGCTTCTCAACGATGGGGGCGGGCCCACCACACACCTCGCTCAGGATCGGCGGATCCGTGCAACGATCAGCCCGAGCCCAAGTGACGGCGAGTGGAACCAGGTTGACGCCGCGCCTGGTGACGGCGAGCACTGATGCACGAGCTTCCCGACGGCGCAAGAGAAGACGATGGGGCTCGCCAGTCCCTTTGTCGCGGCCGCTGGGCGCGCACTCTTCCGGCGATGATCCCCCGCTCGGTCTGGGCTATTGGCCGAGTTCGACATGCAGGTGATTGTCGTGGCCGGCGAAGTGGCGTACGCCGGCGATCTCGGCGTCGTTGAACAAGATTCTGCGGACCGAGCCCTGGGCGAGGAGGGCCTCGACCAGGGTGCGGGTGCCCTCCCGGCTGTAGCGGGAGTCGCCGAGGGACACGGGGCCGCGGGCATTGTCGGTCCGAAGCGGGCGCAGGTCGACGTGACGGCCAGCGCGGTGAGTGGTGTGCGGGGGCATCTGGCCGCCCTGCTGGAAACTGATGTCGCCGACGCCGAACTCGAGTCCCCCCTGGTGCAGGGTGGCCGCGGTGGAGGTCAGCAGTTGCAGCATGGTGTCGGTGCCGTACTGGCGTTCCGGGAAGGAGTACGCGTAGTGGCCGTTGCCCTGGCTAGCGAACTGGGTGAGGCGGAGGCCGTCGGCTGGCCCGGCGGCAGTCGCGGGGTCGCTGCGGGGCGGCCCCCTCCGGTCTCGCGCCTCGGCCGCGAGCCGCCGCAAGGTCTGGCCGCCAGGGTCCACACGCCCGTCCGGGGTGCGCAGGAAGGCCGCCTGATACGCGGTGATGGCCTGGCGCGTGTCCGGTCCGCACACACCGTCCACGGCCAGCCCCGCGTCCGCGGCGCGGTTGAGCAGGTCCTGCACGACGCGTACATCATCGGGTGTGTTGGTCCCTCCCGCGCCGACGGTCGCGGAGATGGAAGGGGCGGTTGTCGTCATCGGGTGCCTCTGGCGGTTCGGGGCGCAGCGCGCCGGGCTGGCTGGGGCGCGGTGAGGAGGTAGCGGGACTCGCTGCCGACCGTGCGCACCTGGACGGTGCCGTCGCCGACGAGCCCGGCCAGCACCGCCTCGGCCGCCTCGGTGCTGCTGTGTGCCGAGCGGGCCAGCACGGACACGGAGGCCGCCCGGCGGCCGCGGCGACGCAGTTCGGCGAGAACGGCCGCGCGGACCGCTTCGGTCCCGGGCGTGCCGGGACCGGTGGCGCCGACCGGAGCCGTGCGGCGTCCCGTCGTGCCTGGCGCCGTAGCGCCTGGGGTGGTCGGGCGGGTTTCTGGGCCGTCTGGCTCATCAGGGGCGAGTGTGGCAAGGCTCCGCATCACCTCAACGTATGGCTGGAGCATTGCGTAGATCCGCCCCGCAGTCAGCGCGATCTGCTCGAACCCGGCCAGCGCCCGCGGGTCGACAGGCGGATTCGCGGACAACCGCTGCGCGAGCAGCACCTCGGCCATGCGCCGGTAGGAGCTCCTGCCCTCAAGGAAACCGGCCGTTTCCAGCGCCCGCTCCAGATGGTCGAGTGCCTGTGCCGCCGCACCTGTGCTCTGCACGACGTTGTCCTGGTCCACCGGCCTCGTCATGACCGCTCATCCTCCGCGGGCCGCGCGACCGTGAGTTCTGTGAGATCGAGCAGCCGTTCAAGGCCGAGCGGCAGTTGTGTGCTCTCCACCGTGACCTCCACGTCGATGCCCGCCGTCTCCCGGGTCTCCCGTGTCGTCCGAGTCCGGGGGACGAAGCCCTTGAGGATGACCTGCTGTGGTGCCAGGCCGCCAAGCGGCTGCGGCGCACCCCGCTCGGCTTCGGCCGGCTTCTCGACCGTCGTCTCCGTGATGTCGTAGCGGAAGGACACCTTCGAGCTGCGCACGGTGAGTGTCGGGATCGCCACCATGGCCAGCAGCGGCACCTCCAGGACGAACTCGGAGGGCCGCTGGTTCTCGTCGAGCTTGGTGTACCGGATACTCACGGTACGGAAGCGTTCCTCGCCGTCGTCGCCGCGGAGCAGCCCTATCTGTTCGACCAGCGCCAGCGTGCTCGCTGTCGCCTCGCGCTGGCTGTTGACAACTGCCGCGAGCAGGGCGCCGAGAAGCTCGTCCAGTCCGAGGGAGGTCAGGTCGCGAATGGGCATGTCTCAGGGCTCCGTTCGGGTGGCGAGATCGACGAACTCCTCGATGTCGGCCAGCGCGACGGTCAGCTCGATCTGCTGCAGCGTCTCCGCGGGCCACTCCTGCAATCGGTCCGCGCTCACCTCGACCTCCACGCGGGAGCGCAACGCCTGCTCGGCCGCGGCCCATTGACGTACCCGCTCGGCGAACGGTCCCGCCCGCAGGGCGAGCTCACGGTGCACCTCCTCCTCCCAGCGGATCCTGGCGAGCCGTCCCCGTGCCGCGGGCGAGAGGCCGTCCACCTGCTCGGCCACCTGCACCAGCGCCGAGTCGACCAGCGGGGCGATGTCGCCGTCCACCGCACGATCCAGCTCCCGCTCACCGACACCGATCGGGCTCCTGCGCACCGCGTCCTGCAGCAGCCGTACGACCTCCTCCAGGCCGGCGTCCGGATGGTTGGTGCTCAGCCGCGGCAGCACCTGCTCCCGGACGACGGCGTTCCACGCCCGGCCCGCCCGGACACGGTCCGGCCGCGGTGGTTCGGGCACCTCAACTCCTGTGACCAGGAACCGAAGCCGCACCGTCATGTCAGCCACGGCGACCCGCGGCACGGAGAACGAAGCCAGCACCGGATCCTCGCGGTACGCCTCCAGCGCCTGCGCGGAGAGCGCGTCGGTGGCAAGCCGCGCCCGCAGCACGTCGGTGAGCAGGCCTCCGAGCACTTCTCCCAGCCTGGGCACTGCCCGCCTCCCGCAGCTACGCCGGAGCCGTCGGCTGCTCCTGGATGGCCTGTTCGAGGATGTCGAGCATGCGGGAGAGACCCGCAGGCATCTCGTCCTGCGTGGCCCGGACGTGGATTTGCATCGCGTACTCGCGCTGCTGCCTCTCGGTGCTGCTCGACTTCTGGTTGTACGTTGCCGACACGCGGGCTTCGATCTTGATCGGGCTCCAGAAGGCGCTATAGCTGCCCTTGACCTCCGAGTCGAGCTTGAACGTCGAACTCGTCTTCCGCTCGACCGAGTCCGTCAGCTTGGCGTTGAAGTCAATGGTTATCTCGTCGATCCTGATGTAAGGGATCGGAGTGATCGCCAGGAACGGCACCGTCAGCGAGAACTCCTCGGGAGCCTCGTTCTCGCCCTTCTTCGTATAACTGAAGGTTACCGACCGCAGTTCTCCCGCTTCCGCATCCTTGTCGAGGTCGGTGAAGACCAGGTCCTGGTCGTCGCCTCCGAAGCCCGGCTGTTTGAAGCCGACTTTATGGATGAACTCAATCGTTGACTGTGCAGCAAGCGCCTGGGCCTCGACAGCGGCCTTCAAAGGGGCGCCGATGAGCTGCGAGAAGGGAATCTGTTGAAGTTCTTCGACCGCGCGTGACATGGCAATCCCCCTGCTCTGCGGTACCGCCCGAGCGGGCACAGTCCATGCAAGAGCCGGAGACGAGCACCGTCAAGGCGGACTGAGCGCCTCCCCGGCCAAACAGCCGCGCCGTGCCAGAACCGTTCGAGTCATCTGGCGTAACGCGTGCGAGCAGACCTGGGCGAGCAGACCTGGGCGAGCAGCTCCGCGGAGCTCGCACCGTTCTCGAACCGTCCTCATCGTCGTAGCGAAGCCTGGAAGAGCGAGCTGCAGGGCCAGACGGAGATCTCCCCCTACTTGACCGAGCCCGTCACGCGGTTCGGTGAATGCTCCATGCACGAACTCGCTCTCACCCTTGAGGCACGAAGTGCAGCTCGACGTTGGCTTCGCTCGGCTCGAACCCGAAAACCGTCGCCAGCGGCCTGACGCGCGGGTGATCCCATTAGAAGCTCGAGGTTTGGAAGGGAGCGCCGAGCTGTTCGATGGCTGTCTTTGCCCACTTCTGAACGCCCGCCACACCACCACCAGCAGCCAGCCGAAGCACACGCGGGGTCTTGCTGGGGCCCGGTGCTTCTGAGTGGCTTCGGTGACCTCCTGGCCTTCTTCGGCGAGCTCGGTGGAGGGAGCGCTGGCAGAAGTCGTATGACGGCGGAGTGATGGCCTCGAAACCTGTAGCGATGGGCTCGGTGCGGCACTGTCTCAACTCGACCGGGCCGACGCTGCCCTGGACAATACGACCGAAGACGGCACCGTGGGATCGTCACCGGGGCGGGGTAGACCGTACGCCCTTTACGCCTGTCGAAGCCTTTCGTCGGCATCGGCCGGATGGGTTGATGAAAGCACCCCTTGCGCGGGTACCGCGCCGCCGGGCGTGAAGGACGAAGGAGGCTGCCATGGCCAAGGGAGCCATTCCGCGTCACCGTCAACGGCTTCCGGGGCAACCGGGACCATCCGGCGCTGTTCCCGACGGCAGGGTCAAGGCCCTCGCCGTGCCCTCCGGCCGGGTGCGGGCCACCACTGCTACCACCCGGCTATGGGCGAAGCAGCAGTAGTAAACCTGGCGCTGCGAGCACCTGCGCCCCCCTTGCCGGAAGTGTCGTGGCCTTCCGGTGGCAGGGGCCACCGGGGCACACCATATGGAGCGATGCCGCTTCATATAGGGCGTAGGCCGCGCAGCCTATCTGCGGAGGTGAACCGATGGAGGTCGGAGGAAGAGGGCCAATCCCGGACCGTGTGCAGGGGCACCTGCGATTCTTCGAGGACGGGGCGGCCTCGTGTAAGCGGAACGCCAGCCGGGTGGACCTGGCCGTCATCATCCTCGCGGCGGCGATTCCAGCAGCGGCCGCCTTCCGGGTTCCCGGGTACTACCTCGCGCTCCTGGGGGCGGCGGTCGTGATCGTGCAGAGCCTGGGCCGTAATTTCCAGTGGAAGGAGAACTGGATCAGAGAGACCGCGGTGCTCATGGCCATCCAGCAGGAAGTGGTCTGGTTCGATCACCTCATACCCCCTTACGGGGGCGGTCCTGATGACGATGCGCGCCGCTCACTCCTCGTGGCCCGAGTTGAGACCATCGTGCAGGAGGATGCGGCCCGATGGGTCGGGCGCATGGCGGAGTGCACCGCTGACAAACGCGGTGCAGACGAAACGAGTTGAGACAGGGCGAAGAGGCAGGTCAGCAAGCACGGCCCTGGTGAATTGTGCTGAGTGCGGCGCAGCCCTTCTCGACAGACGATGCCAAGTGAACACCGGCCACGCCCGGTGCCAACAAGTCCGCAAACTCGCCGGCAGTGCCAGGTACGAAGCACACCTGATGTCACTTGCCATGCTCAGCGCGGGGTACGACCGCAGGCTCGTTCGGCTGCATCCGATACGCCAAGACCACAGGCCACCGTGCTGCCGCCGCCCGTGACGACCTTCCGTCGCTGAACGAGACGTCAATCGGACAACGCGCTTAGTTTTATGGCCATTTGATGGAATGGACCGCTGGCGATCAGAGGTTCACAGTGCGGGAATGGACCTGCCCGCCCGGTATCTGCTCGCGGTGATTTTGGTCAGCGCGGTAGTCGGCAAGTCCCTGCGACCCGGTACCGTACGCGCCGCGCTGGCCGCGGCGGGCCTCGCACCGAGGGGTGCCGTGCTGCTGATCGGCGCGGAGGCACTGCTGGCCGCCCTGCTTGTGCTGCCGGGCACAGCTCATGTCGGCGCCTGCGGCGCCCTGGGGCTGCTGACGGCTTTCACCGTCTTCGCTAGGTGGGCCGTCGCAACGGGCCGCGTGGTGCTGTGCGGTTGCTTCGGCCGCGCGGGGGCTCCGCTGTCCCGCCGCACGGTGGCCCGGAACGGCGCCCTCGTCCTGCTCGCCGCGGTGGCGGCGGGTACGCCGCCCGACGGCGTGACGTGGATGGCGATTCTGGTACCCCCTGCGGTGGCCGTCCTACTCGTCTGGCGGGTGTCGCGGCCACCCGCTCCCAGGCGCCGCGCCGTCCGCGTGGGAGCAGGCCCCGGCAGGCGGATGCTCCTGGCGGCAGCCGTCTCCTCCCTGCTGGCGGCTTGCACGGGGCGGGGCGGGACACCACCGGCAGCCTCATCGTCCGCGCCCCGTGCGACGTCCGCGAAGCCCCCGGCCACGGCGACCCCCGACTGCCCACTGGCCGTTGACGTCACCCGCCTGCCGGCGAACGCCATCGAAGAGAACGACTGCAACGCCGTGGCGAACTACCGTGAAACGGTCGGGGTCCAGGACGAGGAGGGCAACGCACACCCTGGGCACGTGGGATGGACCATAGCCAGGTACTCCTACACCTACGCTCCGCCGCTCGAGAAGACCCGAAGCATCACCAAAGTGCGTTGTCGTTGCAACGGCAAGGAGTACGACAGCGCCAGCGCCTGCCTGTCCGACTGCCGGACCTCGCTGGGCTGCTTCACCGGGATCTGCGAGCCCGCAGGCAGCCAGGTCTGCATCGAAGCCACGCTCCAGAAGGTCACCTTCAACGCGGTCACCGCCGTGTACGCCCTGGAGTGGGAGCCGACCCGCAAGCTCTCCGCGGTGTGCAAGAGGGTGGTCTGCGCGTGGCGGCAGCGGGTGGTCAAACACGAGGCCAAGCACGTACGCGACGCCCGGGCCCTGGCGGTGGGAATCGGCGACGCGATGAAAGGGAAGCGGTACGAGGCGTGCGCGGCCACCCGCGCCGAGGCGCGCCAGGCAGTCGAAGCCAAGATCAAGAATGCCCTCAAGGCGGAGGCCGACCGGCTCGCCGACGAGCTCGACCGCATTTCGAAGGAGTGGCACAAGACCCCGGCCGGCCAGCCGATCCCCGACTTCGACTGCAGGACGTGCGCCTGACCCCGGGCCGCGCGTCCCGCCGCTACCGGCCGTCGCCAATCCTCCGTTCCCGCCGTATCACGGTCCGGCGCTTCGTCACCTCGTGCACGGACAGGGGGAGTTGTGGCGGGACGACACCGGCATCGGGCACGTCGGGTTCTGGAGGACGCCCCGGCACGCGTTCCCGGCCTCGGCCGTCCCCTTGTACTCGGCCGTACGCGGCAGCGGAGGTACCAGGCCCGCGCGCCGATGCCGCAGCAACATTCCCGTGCCGCTGCCGTCCCTGCAGCGTCATCCCAGCAATCGGCGCGATGCATGGTGTCCGAAAGCTGCATGCGACCGGGCCTTGTCCGGGCTCTGGGGAGCGCCGATGCTCAAATCCTCGACGCCCGAACCGAAAACCGGGGTGAGACCCATGGCCATCCGTTTCCCGTGGTCCCGAGGGGGCACCGCGCGGCCGGTCGCTTCGCGCCACGGCATTCCGCGCGGAGTGCTCACGCTCGACGGCGAACCGGTGAGCCCCGCGGCCCTCCGGGAACTGACGCACCGTTCGAAGGTCACTCTTCACATGGTCCGCGGCGGCTACAGCGCACGCCTGATGCGGGGTGTCACTCCCCGGAATGGACCAGCCCGCGCTTAGCGGGACAAGCCGGTCCGGCCTGCTGCAACGCCTTTACTGAGGATGTTGCTCACGAGCGCGAGGGCTGGTTGACTGATGGTCAAGGTTTGATGACATAGGTACCACCCCGGTGTGGTCGGCCAGGCAGGTACCAGGGTGTCAACGGCCGACCTTCCACCATCGCCGCCTTGTTCTGTCTCGCTACTGCTCAAGAGCTGTGACACGCTCCAGAGTGTCGGGGTGTTGAGGGCCGAGCACCCGTTTGCTTGCCTTAAGTATCTCGGCTTGGAGGGCGATGCTCTTCTTGATGTACCCCGCCTCACCGTAGGAGAGGGCGAGGTTGTGGCGAATGACAAGAGTGTCAGGATGGTCGTGTCCCTGAACTCGTTGGCTGGAGTCAAGAGCTTGCTCCTGCAGGGGAATGGCATCATTCAGCCGGCCTGACTCCCCATACAGGAAAGCAAGATTATTTTGGTCCATCAGGACGTTAGGGTGATGGGGGCCCAGAACTCGTTCACTGAGTTCAAGAACCTGCTCCTGCAAGGCGACAGCGTCATCAAGCCGACCTACTCCTTGATAGAAGAGGGACAGGTTTCCGTTCATGGTGAGGACGTCAGGGTGGTGAGGGCCAAGCAATCGTTCACTGACTTCAATGAGCTGCTCTTGCAGAGTGATGGCCTCATCCAACCGACCTGCCTGCTCGTAGGAGGCGGCGAGGTTGTGTCTAGCTAAGAGAGTGTGGGGGTGATCGCCACCCAGCGACTGTTCGCGGCTCGCAAGGATCTGCTCCTGCAGGCTGATCGCCTCACTGGTTCTTCCTACCTTCCAATAAGCTATCGCTAGGAGGCTAAGAATGGCTAACGTGTCGGGGTGGTCGCGGCCCGAAAGGTGTTCACGGGTCTCGAGGATCTCCTGAGCCAGATTGATAGCTTTGTGGGTGAGTCCCTGTTGTTCGTAGCATGCGGCGAGGATGTGGCGTGCGGCAAGGCTGTGGTCCGGGGTGAGTCGTTGACCACTAACTTGCAGCACGCGCTCGGCAAGGGTGATGGCCTCAGTCGGCCGGCCAGCCTTCTCGTAGGAAACTGCTAGGTTATTGCGAAAGGTGAGGGTGCTGGGGTGGTCCGGTCCGAACAAACCTTCGCTGGCCCTAAGCGTCTGTTCTTGCAGGGATATGGCCTCATTAATCTGGCCAGCCTGAAAGTAGAAGCAGGCAAGATTATGCCGCGAGGTGAGTAGGCCGGGATGCTCGGCGCCGAGCAACCGCTCCTCGTCGGCGATATGTCGTTCCTGGAGGACGATTGCCTCTTTGAACCTGCCTGCCTGTCCATAGAGGGTGCCGAGGTTGTGGCGGGCTGCGAGGACGCTTATCTGATCGTCGCCCCACAACCGTTCACAATCGGCAAATACCCGCTCCTGGAGGACGATCGCCTCGTCGATCCTGCCTGCGTCCCCGTAATAGACGGCCAGGTTGTTGCGCGCTGTTAGGGTCTCGGCATGGTCCATGCCATGCAGCTGCTCGCTGACTTCGAGGGATTGTTCTTGGAGGGAAATGGCCTCCGCGGTCCGCCCCATCCTTCCGTAAGCGAGGGCCAGGCGGTTGTGAGCGGCGAGTGTGGCGACGTGGGTGTGACCAAGGGATCGCTCTGCGGTCTGGGCAAGGTGGCTGAAGTGGGTGATGGCGTCGGCGTACAAACCGGCGTCGAGGAGACTGACTCCTGCCGTATACAGCACCGGATGGCCGTCGGTGGACCACAGCAGGTCTCCAGCGTGGTGTTGGACGCAATCGGTGTTGGCCCGCAGGACAGCAGTTAGGGAAAAGTTGATGTGGTCACGGTCGGGCCAGATCTGTTGCAGAGCATCGGCGGCTGCTGTGACCAGGCCGTCGAGTTCGATGTCCGTGATGGTTTCGCGCGCGGCACGGGCTGTCAGCGCGTTGATGCGCACAGTTCGATACTCGTCATAGGTGTTGTAAACGATCAGTCCGTAACGGTGCAGCAGCCGGAGCACGACATGGGTCTGCTCTGCAGTGAGTCCGTCCTTCGGGCGGTCGACTGACGGGCTACCGGCCTGCTGCATGGCTCGGTGATGGGTTAGGTAGTCGATTATTGCCGCGGTGGACCAAAGACTGCCGGGATGGCCTACTGGGTCGAGCAGAGAAACGATGTGGAGGATCGGGTCGGTAAGGCCCGCGGGCGCATGAGCGCGGACGGCTTCCAGATTCAGCAAGAGGCCCGCCGCTACGTCTTGCCCGTACCCTTCGGTGTCCGCCCTGTGCGGTAAAAGGGAATGGAGGCGGGTGCGCTTATCTGTGTATCGCTGTAGGTAGTGGGCGCACGAGACATCCTCACTGATCATGTACGCGGTAGCGTGTGCCATTGCCAATGGCAGCTGCCCCAGCGTCGCGATAAGCGCGTCCGCCTGATCGTCAATCAGATATGCAGCGCTCGCATGAGTGAGCCGATCGTGCAGAAAAGCTGAGGCTTCTTCTGGAGTGTAGGCATCCACGACGGCCATGACACGGCCGCTGCCGTGGAGCAGGGCGTCACGGCGCCGGGTCGTGGCCAGGACCCGGCCCGACGATGACGATGGTGGCCACCACGGGGCCAACTGATGGGGGTCGGTGATGTCGTCCAGTACTACCAACCAGGTCTTATCGGTGATGGCCAGCCACTCCAGGAATAGCCGGGCGTCCGATTCGGCGTCTTGTGCGGTGGTGCCTGGAAGTTGCAGGCGTTGGCAAGCCCGCCCGTAGAGTTCGATAATCGATCTGGTTTCTCTGGCGTCGGCCCACACCAACAGCTGTATGTTCTCGGCACGGGCTTGGTGGGCGCAATCGGCTGCCAGCTGGGTTTTGCCCACTCCGCCCCCCCCGGTCAATACCACCGCTTTGCAGCTCGACCATGCGAGGTCTACCTGCGCGCGGACGTCTGCACGTGCGTGAAAGGCGGTGGCAACTTCCGGAACCGTTCCTAGCTGCTGAGGCCACACCACCGGCTGTTGAACGGTGGGGGGCAGATGAACATGCTGCGTGCTTCCCGCCCCGGTTTGGAACACCGCTGGACCGTGAAACACGCTGTCTCGCAACGTGCCATCAGCCACGAACGTTGCGAAGTCGCTGGTCACGATGATCAGAAGGTGATGTCTTGGGTGCTGCCCGGCCCGCTCTGGAACGCGGTGGGTCCTTGGAAGGTGTTGCCCTTCACTGAACTGTCCACTGCGTCCCGGCCCGCTTGGACCGCGTGTTCCGCGTCGGCCATTTGCGCCTGCTGTAACAGCCCACCCACCGCCGCTCGTTCAGTTGGTGGGAGTAACGGCAATAGCTGGCGTTCTGTCAGCTCCCGAAGTTCCCTCGTCAGCGTTGGATCCCGACTCAGCAGCTCGTGTAGATGCTCGCGCCAGTCCTCCACCAGCAGGTGGTTGTGCTCGGCTTCTGTCACGTTGGACTCTTCGCGGGCACCCGACATCACCGATCGAACTGCCTCCAACTCGCCGGCCACCGCATCTGCTTGCTCCGGCCATACCCTGCGCCACAAGGCAGTGAGCCCGCTCTGAGCGTGCTTCCAACCGTCTGTGGCCATTGCTCCTACCACCGCGGTCGCCGCTGCCAAAATGATCGGATCCACGACACACCCCCGTTTCGTGTTCCCAGACTGAACAGCATCTCGCTTCCGCTGGAGGCTGGGCATGGGCCAAAAGGGACCGAACATATGGACGATGAAGTGATGAGAAGTTAGACGGCGTATCGATCGGTATGCGTACTCGTCATCTCGACCTGCTGTCCAGTAGGTCACGTGAGCAAGATCGGTTGTAAGGTGACATCCGCAGTGAATACGCCCTGCCGCGCCTCACATCCCGCTCCGAACTCGAGCAATGCCTCTAGGCATGACTGATCGTCATCGCCCGTACCTTGCTTATCCCCTGACCGAATCTCGCCGGTGCGTGGCTGGCAGGGGACTTCAAGGGCCCGGGACCGCCGCGTTGAAACAACCGGCAGGGGCGGCGCCTGCTCAGTTGCTGCTGTCGCCGTGTTCGTCGATCCAGGCCTGGGGGATGAGGGCCTCGCCGTCGCGCCAGTTGTAGCGGACGCAGTTCTGGAACCACTGTTCGGGGAGGTTGGCGTGGTCACTGACGATGATCTGGAAGCCGCCCCGCAGGTCGGTGACGACGTCCCGCATCAGCTCGAACAGGCGTAGCACCGCTTCGCGGTCGGCGTCCTGGGCCGGTGAGCCGGCCTGTTTGGCGACGTCGGAGGGGTAGTAGGGCTGGGTCGGCTGGTCGAGCATCAACAGGCGCGGCACGGGCCGCTGGTGGGCCACGAAGTACTGGTGCAGGGCAAGGTGGGCCACCAGGTGGTAGCCGACCCAGTTCTTGCCGCTGCCGATCCGCATCAGCTCGGCCACCCCGTCGTCGGAGTCGGTGACCACGGTCAGCCGCTTCAGGTCCAGGCGCACGTGGCGCCGTCCGTGCTCGAGTTTGAGCTGGTCGGCCCACGCGGTCATGTCGCTGCTCAGGTAGTTGAGGCTGTGGGCGAGCCGGTCCTCGGTCTCTTGCGGGTCCAGTTCGTCCTCCAGGCCGCGGACCACCTGTTCGGCCAGCGCCACCTGAGAGCGCAGCCGTTCCAGCTCTCCGCGGGCGCCGCTCTGGTCGAGCTGGCCGAGGTAGGTGTCGATCCTTCCGCGTGCATAGGCCTGTTCCTCGGCCCGGCTCTGCAACCCGCGCCGGGTGGCCTCGGCCTCCGAGAGCGCGGACAGCGCCCCCTCCACCCCGCGCAGCTGCTGGCGCAGCCCGTCGGTCTGCTGCTGCAGCGCCCGCAGCGCCCGCTCCCGCCCGGGATGCGTCGTGCGGACCGTGTCGAGCTGGTGTCGCAGCTCGCCGAGCGTCGCCAGCATCTGCTCGACGCTGGGATCCGGCTCGCTCAGGGCGCTGCCGCACGCCGGGCAGGACGCCAGGTCGTGTCTGGCCTCTTCGCCCACCAAATCGAGAGCCTGCAAGCGG
Organism: Streptomyces sp. NPDC056486; assembly: GCF_042795295.1. Taxonomy (NCBI): domain Bacteria; kingdom Bacillati; phylum Actinomycetota; class Actinomycetes; order Kitasatosporales; family Streptomycetaceae; genus Streptomyces; species Streptomyces sp. NPDC056486. The sequence goes on along the minus strand of NZ_JBHTSF010000067.1, from coordinate 29,068 downwards.
GAGGCGCCACGGCCCACGGCCGAGGCGAACCCGTTCGCATGCTGTTCCTGGTCGGTCAGAAGCTGCCGCTGATCCGCGATGTCCCGCAGGTTGCCCCGCAGCTGCGAGCGCAGTTCCTGCAACCGCAGTTCTTGCCGGCGCTGTTCCTCATCCCGCATCGGTGTCGGCAGCGAGGCGATCGACGCCGCGGTGCGCAACGCATCGAGGGCGCCGGCGCGGTCCACCACCGCCGCGGTCGCGGCGTCGTTGGACAGCAGCCCGCGGGCGGCCGCCTCCCGCAGGAGTGTTTGCAGGGTGACGTCCACGTCGCGGTTGAGGCCTTCGGCCGCCTTCAACTCGCCCTGCAGACGCCGCAGCTGGCGCCGGGCTGCGGTCAGTTGCTGCTGGCGCGCCGCCTGGTCCTCGGCGACAGCCCCAGGAAATACGGCAGCGTGGTGCGCAGTGCGGTGCGGATTCCGTCCTCGGCCTGCCGGTGAAACAGCCAACGCCGGTTAGAGACCTCGTCCTGATTCTGCAGGCACAGCAGCGCAGCATGGCCGAGGTGAGCGGTGAGCGGCCCCCCGCTCCCGCTGTCCACGGCCGTGTCCCCGATCCCGATACGGCGCCCCAACTGCTCGCGCACGGTGGTGGAGTCGGCATTGACCCGAAGCTGGTCGAAGTCCAGCGGCTCAAGATCCGCACCCAGCTCCAGCATGGCATTGGTGACCGACTTGCGCCCCGGGGCCGGCGCCTTGCGCGCCACGAACGCCCGGGTGTCGCCCAGCTGGAACAGCGCCGCATACCAGGACACCGTGCGGCTGATCGGCCCGATCGGCAGGGTGACTTCGTCGCGGCCCATGCAGAAGTCCATGATGTCGAGCAGTGCGCTCTTGCCGGTCTGCGACGTTCCGGTGACGATGTTCAACTCGCCCAGCCGGAACTCCAGGACCCGCTTCTCGCCGCTCTTGCTGTAAAGAATGATCGACCGCAGCTGCACGCGGCTTAGGGTCTCACACCCAGCAGCGCAAATACCGTCGACGGCCGATCAGTCCGGGCTGTCCACCGGCCTACCAGCTGCGCCTTGCGAACGATCTCGGCCACCTCGCCCTCCAGGCGGGACACCCCGCGCAGCGCACCCTGCACCCGCCCGTCCTGCAAGGTCAGCAGGCCGTGCCGCAGCCCGAACCGGAGCCCTTCCTGGACGGCAGGTGTCAACGAGGCGGTCCGCTGCGGCAATCCGGCCACCAGGATCGGGTTGCGCGAAACCCACGAGGACAGGTGTGTGGATACCGCCGCAGGCAGGGCACGCCGGGTGGGGCCGTGCAGCACCAGGGCCGGGGTGAGCATCGCCAGCGGCCACACCATCAATTCGCCCCCGCTCTCACGCGCATAGGCCGCCGCAGCGGCCGCCTGCACCGCGGCCAGCAGCGCGGGATTGAGGAAGACCGCGGGCGCCTGCGGCCGCTGCTGCCAACTAACCATGAGTCGTCCTGGACAAATTCAGGTTCTCCAGACGGTCCTCGAAGAGCGGATGCCAGCCAATGCGGCCACGGTCAGCCAGCTCATGGTGCTTGCCTCGCGCGAAGAACGGCTCGTCGTAACGCTCCCGCACCCGGTACTTGGCCTGATCCAGAGCCCAGCGCAGCAGCGTCCGTCCCGCCCGCTCGCGCTCCTGGTCCGTCGCGCCCTCGCCGAGTTCGTCCAGCATCCAGTCGAACTCGCGCCCCCATTCGTCCTTCAAGTTCCCCTCGAACCGTTCCAGTTCTTCGATACCCACCAGATCGTCCTCGAGCCACATCACGGTCTGCGTGTACGCCCGGTAGTAGTCCACCATCGCCTTGTCGAGCTGTCGACCGGCCCCCACCCACCGCAGCTGGTGCAGGAAACACGCATCCGACAACTCCTCGCGTGCGTCATCGGTGACGTCGTCACGCTGCACCAGCGTCGGCAGCCGGTCCGAGGTGTAGTCATCGCGGATCCGGCTGATCTGCGCGACCAGCCGGTCCACCGACACACTCGTCATCCGCTTGCGCAGCATGGCGAGAGTCTGCTCGTGCCACCATGCCCACAACTGCCGCATGAACGGGTCCTCGTGGCCCTGCGGCAGTGTGGTGCGCAGCCGCTGGCGCACCGCCTGGTCGACCTCATCAATCACCAGGACGGAGTCGATCACCCGCATCCGCCCCACGAACACGGCCCGCTCCGCCATGGGCAAGCCCAAGAACGCCGTGCGTGTCTTGGCGGACTCCTTCGCCGTCGACGCCGCCGCGGCGGCGTTCAACAGCCTCAGTGCCTCAACGGCCCCCGCACCACCGCTGCGCAGAGCCGCCATGGCCGTGCCGGGACGCGCCTGCTGGGTGGTCACCAACGTCAGCCAGGGCCCGTCCACATCCCCGGGCAGATGCGTGTCCATCCAGGACTGGATGGTGCGCCACACGTCGTCGTCCTTGTCGCCCAGTGTGCGAGCCGTCTTGAGGTGGTGCTTGACCTGGAGCAGGTCAACGGCCTTGCCGGACTCCTCCCAGGCGACATCATCATGCAGTTCCACGCTGATCGCGCCGTCAGGACGCTGCTCTGAGCCCTCAAGCAGTTGCAGCAGCGCCCATTGCGACTGGAACAAGTATCCAAGGGCCGAGGACGAGGCCTCATGAACGGCGGATGTCATCTCTTCAGTCTCCCGACGCAAGCTGCATGGTGTCCAGATACCAGCACACCCAATATGAACAAAGGTTCTATTATCGCGATCGGGCCCTCCCCGACAAGCACCGAGTCGGCGCGGCAGTACAGACGACCCCGGATGGCCTCGACGGGCCAGCCCCTGAAGCTTTGTCGGGGCGCCTGCAAAGGGCCGGGGACCGCCGCTCTCTGCCGATCGCCGACGGTTGCTCGATTGTGGTGCACCGGCATGCTGTTGCCGACCCTCTGGGCCAGGTATGCCACTTCGGGTCGGGACCGGGTTGGACACGACCTACCCTGTCACCAGCGGGGTAGGCCGAGGCCAGAGTGGCGTGAAATCCGCAGACGGCGCTGCATGCGGCGGGCGGCTTCGGCGGGGCTGTCAGCCCAGCCAGGCCGGGTCCCTCAGCCGTTCTCAGCCGTGTCCTGTTCTTGCAGCGCCCTGGTGACGACTGCCCGGACGAGCCGTGTGACGTCGGCGGCTGAGACCACCTGCTCCCACCGGCGCGTGACCAGGCCGTGGTCGCATGAGAGGGCCACCGATACCGAGCCGTCTGGTTCACTACGGGCATGATCGCGGTATGGCTCCCGCCCGCAGTCCGTATGCGCGTCGGGCTTGAGCAGGTCGCGTACCAGCCGGGCGCGATGATGCGCGGGCAGCGTGCCCTCGCGTCGGCAGTCGATGCAGCGCAGCAGGTGCGACATCGCCCCGGGAGTCTGCAGGTAGTACCAGCCGCCGCTTTCCAGGGTGCTGCAGCTGGCGCAGACCGGCCCGCGTACCTTTCCGTGTTCGAGCTCGTGGCAGTGGTCCCAGTAGTAGGCGCGGCGCGGTTCCTGGCACAGGCAGCACAGGTAGGCATCGGCCCGTGTGGCCGGTGACAGCGCGGTGTAGAGCGTCCTGGCCAGATGCCCGGTGTAGGGCCGGTACTTGGCGCGGGCGCAGGCCGGGCAGAGGGTGACGAATCCGCGGGCGCTCGAGTTGCGCGGCCACTGTCCGCTCAGGCCGCAGTCCGCACACGATGACGCCCTGACCGCCAGGTCACCGGCCACGGTGTCGGCGCGGGTGAGCAGGTCCGCGTAGGCGGCGGGCAGCATCCAGCGTGTGCCGGACCACGACAGCAGAGGGAAAGGGCGGGTGCCCGCCAGGCTGAGGGGACTGGTCCGGCCGAGCAAGAGTTCCAGGGTGTTGGCGTCCGTCAGCTCCGGCACCGTGACGCGCTCCGCGCGGCCGGTGCGTGACTGCTGGCACACGAAGTCGGTGCAGCCGCAGGCCTGGGTGTGCTGGTGCAGGTCCTGGGCCTGGCCGACCCAATCCAGCAGTTGTGCCCGCCAGTTGTGCCGAAGGGTCTCCTCACTGCGGCGTGGGCGGGGCAGGGCGAGGGCCACGGTGTGCTGCGGCTGCAGATCGAGCGCGGCCAGCGCCGCAGCTGCACGGCGGATGTCGCGCTCATCGACGTGCCACTTGCCTTTGTGCTTGAAGCCGCGCACGGCAACCTCGCCGATCATGACGTGGTCGTTTTCCAGGAACGCGTAGCGCGACAGGCTCCCGCAGGCCGCGGGTACGGCGCTGGCGCGGGTGAGATCGTCGAGCAAGTACTGGGCTGTTGAGGGGGTAAGTAGCATGATCAGAGGCCTTTCCGAAGGGTAACCGTCAACTGCGGTGCGGGAGTTCGAGGTGGCGGAGGGGAGAGCAGCGGGCGGGGAGTGCCGGGGCACGTGGCGGGCGAGCGCCAGAGGCCACGGCGCCTGGCGAGTCAGGGGTGCCAGCCGCCGGTCAGCGCCAGGTGCCGTGCCTGGTCGGTGATCTCGCGGGAGCGGACCTCCGTGAGGCAGCTGGAGCGCACGCCGTAGTGCCCGGGCCAGCGGATACTGTCGGGCAGATCCCACAACGGCAGGGCTGGGCCGCCGTCCCATGCAGTGGTGCCCAGCAGACAGGCGAGCCAGTGCTCGAGCGGGTCGGGGTGCGGCGCGGCGGGATGGCGCAGCCGTGTTCCAGCTGCCAGCCAGTCCGCCAGCCAGGGCCGGTCGGTGCACCGTGCCAGCGCCTCGTACAGCTCCTGCCGGGCCGTCCGCAGGCCGTGGACGGCGGCGGTGGACACCAGGTGCCGGCGCCATGCCGGAGCTCCCAGGAGCCGGGCCACTGCCACCGTCTCCGGATAGGGGATCAACGGATGGGCCGCCACCACCGTGCTGCTGCAGTCGAGTTGACCGGCCAGCACGGAGATACGCCGGGCCCACACCGGCTCCAGAGCCCAGCCCTGGACCTGCCACGACCACACGACGGCCGCGCCGAACGCGACCATCGCCGGGGCCTGTGGCACGGTCCGGGTCAGCGCCATGTGACCGGCGTGGGCGGCCACGACCTCCGGCAACTGCGCCAGAGCGATCGTCGGACACCGGCCGGGGGCGGCGAGCAGCCAGCGGCGATGTCGACGGCAGATGTGCCGATCGCTCCCCGGATACATCATCACCGACGCGCTGGCCCTGGCCGTGGAACTGTCGCAGCGGGAACAGGCGCTGACCCACGGCAGGCGGGGCGTGTACCAGGCGGCCAGGGCCCTCTCGAACCCGTCATCGAGTAGCTCGTGCCCGCCCGCGAACGAGGGCAGGAGCGCCCCCAGACGCTGGTCAGGCATTGCGGTGAAGTGGCAGACCGCCGCGCGGGCCGGGCGGTTGAAGAACACCTCGCGGCCCGGCTGTGGCGCCCCGGTGACCTGTGCGGGCTGGGCATCGGCCAGCGCGGCGCGCACCAGATCCTGGATGTGCAGTCCGCAGGTGTCGGACATCCTGGCCAGCCAGGAACTGGTCAACTCACCCTGAAAGGGGGCCACCTGCAGCAGCTGGCGCCCACGCCGGCTCATGGCCTGTCTCCTCTCGAGGCACGCACGTCCAGCTGAACCGCGTCCAGGTGCTTGCGCGTCAGGGCATGGCTGCCATCCGACAGGCTGGCCAGCGCGGCCTCGCGGACCAACTGCGACAGGCTGGCCATCACACCACCGGTGCGCCTGTGCAGATACGGGGCCAGCCGCACCAGCGTGCCCTTGCGGTGAAAGCGCAGCCGCAGGGCGGCATCCAGATCTCTGGCCAGAGCGCGCCAGATCTCCTTTTCCTGCGCGGTGCCGTGGGGCAAGGGAGTGGTGCGGACGAGCTTGTAGCGGGCGGCGAGTTGCTGGCCGCGCACCCCGCTCAGCAGAGGTGAGTACTCGACATCGATGCCGGCCAGCACGAACGTGGCCGGGACGCGTTCGGTCAGGTGCTTGATCTGATCAGATGTCTCCGCGCCGTCGTGCGTGCGTGTGTTGATCAGGTGCACGTCGTCGATGAGGACCAGCCGGGTGCGCCGCTGGCACAGCACACGGCACACAGCCTCGGTGATGTCTGCCTCATTCATGCGACGGTGAAGAGGAATGCCCAAGAAGCGGGCGAACTCCTTGACGAGGTTCTTGGGCGTATAGGACGGCGGCACCATGACATAGACGACCGGGAGCTGGCTGTCGAAGTCCGGCCACTTCAGCTGCCCCGCCCGGTAGAAATGGCGGGCCAGTTCCAGCAGGGTGGTCGACTTGCCGGTGCCCGGAGGCCCGGACACGATCAGCCCCCGGCGCGCGGTGCCCTGCTGGCACCGGTTGAGCCCGGCCAGCGCATGGAGTTGCTGCGTGGCCTGTTCCACGGCGGGCGTGGTCAGGACCACGAACCGGGAGTGATAGTCCCGCAGACTCTCCAAGGTCCACCGCTCATCCAGTGCTGGCGGTGGGACGGGCCGCTGCGCGGCCATGAAGGTGTGCAGCCCCTCCCAGGTGGTGACGGGTTCAAAGATCTCGTCGTCGCCGAACCCGAGAGCCGTCTTTACAGCCATGACGGATCCTCCTGCAGGGTGTCGTCACGCACCGATGCTCCCGGGCAGCCGGGCTGTGGGTCTGTGTCGAGGAGTTCGTCGTCCTCGTCCGGGACGGTCTCGTCGTCCTCGTCGAGCGCTGCACCGGCACCGGCCAGCGTGAACTGGATGCCTGGGGAACCCAATGCGTCCAGCGCGGCAGGGGGGACGGCCAGGTGCTGGTTGGCACGGGACTTGGCCACCACCCGCCGCTCTGCCTTCGTGGCCTGGGTGTGGAGCCGGCTGACGCGCCGCAGCAGGTCGTCCAGGGCACGGGCGAGCTTTGCCTCGTGGTCCTCGTAGCCGTCGCGGCGTTTAACCACCCGGCGGATGTGCTGCCAGGTGTGATGGGTGAACGGCAGCGCGACCTCGCCCGCATGGATCCAGGGCACCGGGACGAAACCGGACGGCAGGCGCACCCAGATACGGGAGAGGTCGTAGGGGTTCCAGTGGACCTCCCACTGCCCCTGCTTCGCCTCGACGCCCGAGTCCTGGCCGCGAAAGCCGTTGAGGGCCTCGTCGTCATAGGTGCGGTAGTCGAAGCGGATCCCGTGGTCGGTGATCGGATGCCAGCGCGTCTGCAGCAGCTCGACGTGGTCGTCCAGGCTCAACGGCAGCGGCACATGCCCCGTCACCGCGACCAGCGCTGCCCACATCTCCAGCGGTGTCAGCGCCTGCTTCGGCAGCAGCGGATGACGCAGCCCGTCATGCTTGCGCCGATGCCACCCGGTGATCAGGAACTCCTCGATGATGTCCTGCAGTTGGGGCAGCGTCAGGCACGCCTCACGTTCGGCGTCCTGCCCCCGCTCGCCCACATGGGAGCCGACATAACCGGGCAGGAACTGGAACAGCTGGGAGTTGAGCGACCCGAACTGCCGCTCCACGTGCCCCTTGGCCGGCCCGTTGGCGGGCGGAACCGGCTGAACGGAGATCCCCAGACTCTCGCATGCCCCCAAGAACGACTCCGAGATGAACACCCGGCCCTGGTCGATCACCACCGTCTCCGGGACGATCACCGGCCGGGCCGCCGCCTCGGCCAGCCGCTCATCCACACTCAGCAGCCGCTCGAAGGGCACATTGGCGTGCGCCATCCGCAGTTCCTCGCCCCAGCCCGGCCGCATGACCAGCGGCGTCACCGCCTGGGCCAGCAACACCGCCGCGTCCACGGCCGCCGTGCCCGCCACCCGCAGCACCATGCCCAGCACACAGCGGGTGGCCACATCGAGCGCCACCGTCATCTCCGGCCGCGCCAGCGTCCCGTCATCCAGCACCACCAGCACGTCCACCGGCGTGGAGTCGAACAGCACCCGCTCCCCGGGACGCAGCACGATCGTGGGAGTGAATGGCGGCGCAGGGCGCGAGAACCACGACCGTCGCTGCGCCATGTTCTTGTCCCGCAGCCCTTTGTCCTCCAGCGCGGACAGCAGCTTGTTGAACGTGGAGGGCGGCGGCATCTTGAAGCCGGGCAGGCCCAGCTCCTCCCGCTCTTCCAGGCGCCAGCCCACCTCCTTGCGCATCCGGGATTTCCACCCGCGCGAGCGTGAACGCCGCTCGTTGTGCCCGAGCACCTCGCGCACCGTTGCCACCAGGACCGGATCGGCTCGCCCCAGCTCCGACGCCGAGCGCTGCCTGGGCACCAGCCCCCACAGCCCCTCGCTGATCCACCGAACCCGCATCCGCCGCACCGTGGCGACACTCGCCTTGAAACCCGCACGCTGCAACTGCCGAGACTTGGCCTCGATCCGCTGCCCCACCGTCGTGGAATCCGGGTCGAAGCAAGCCCGCACCGGCCCCAGGCGGCCAGGCCCGGGCAGACCCGACTCCACCTCATACAGATGGCCCCGCCATTGGTAGGCCTGCTCGCGGACGGCCTCGTCCAGGGTCTCCAGCCGCCCGAACGGGGGCACCCGTGCCGGCCCGGGCCGCCCTCCACCGCAAAGCCGTCTGCACTCAGCAGATCCGGCAGAGCGAACTGAACAATTGTCCCGCTCTCATCGCGCAGCCAGCACCGCAGCGCCTCCTCCTGGCCCTTGGGGCCGTCGCCCAGACCGGCAACCTCCCACTGACGGCCGTCGAAGGTGACGGTGGCGCCGATACTCAGACCTGGCATCGTCATCGCTCCAGCCGCCCTTCGGCCCCGGCAGCCGACACCGCCACGGACCGCTCCCGCAGCGGATAATCCAGCGCCCCCTCCAACTCGCCGTGCCACAAGGCGTGGTAGACCGGCGGCCACGCGGCAATCGGATCCCCCAGCAGCGCCACCCCTTCCGCCAGCGGCCGCGGCTGCGCGAACACCTCGGCGACCCGCTGATGCCAGCCCGCCCCGTACCGTGGATGGCGGTATCCCGCAAGCCACCGCACATTGGCCTCCACCACCGGCGGGGGAGGGCCGGCCAACCGGTAGTGCCAGCCGACTGCGTCCGCCGCAGCTGCCACGTGCCGCGCCCGCCGGGCCAGCCTGCGGCCCGCGCCGCTGCTCCCGCAGCAGTCCACGAGGAGCCCGCTGCCATCGTCCAGACGCGCCATCAGATGCGGTGCGTGCCGAACCTCCTGGCCCCTGCGGCCGTGCCAGGCCAACTCCACGGGCCGACACGACAGCGCCACCACAAACGGATCGTGATCCAGCATCATCACCTGCGTACGCATCGCCCCGAAGCCGTAGTGCACGAACCGGCCGATCGTGGCCGACCAGTACCAGCCTGGCGCGATGCGCCGACCCCGGCGCACCGCGAACCTACGCACCGGCACGCACTGCTCGAGCGGATACTCGCGAGCAGCCTGCGGCCACGATGCTTCATGCGCCCCACCGGAGGGATCCACGAAGCGGGCCGTCACGCGCGAGGCATCCACCGGACGCCAAGTGCCCAGTGGGCGCGGGGAGCACGACGCGCCCGGGGCCGCCGCAGAGGATTCAGACATGTACAAGTCTCCTGTTGGCAAGGGAAGGAACGGAAGATGGATCAGACGCAGTGCCTCGGCCACGAGACGGCGGCTAGCTCTTCGTCTCCGCGCCGGCAGGCGCGCCAAAGAAGCACGCCTGGTTCAAGTGATGGGGCAGGGCGCTCCGCACGCACAGCGGCGTACGAGAGCTAAGCGGGAAGGAACGGCTGACACGCCCGTCAGGCGGTGCCACCGCAGAGGAGCAGCCTCACTGTCGTACGTATCGCTCCGAAGCCGACGTGCACGACTCACGGTGTCTGTCGGCTCCGGTGGTATCACCACTGTTCTCACCCGTGCCGCCGGCGAAATCGTGAGCGATTTGCCTCAGGGGATGAGGTGGTGAGCTCTTGGCTGAGGTGCACGATTCGCCGCCGAGTTCATCGCGCGACGCTGACACCACTGCTGCAGCCAGGGCGATGATCTCCTCGGCGGGGATGTGCTCGTAGGAGAGCGATGCGTTGGCGGTAGACGCACGGGACTTCGAGCAGCGTCTGCAGAGGGATGCAGGCCGCCTTCTCGCGGTGGGGGAGCGGCCAGCGCCGGTGACGCGGGCGGAGGTGTACCGCCGCTTCGGCTCCGTACCGGAGCGGGTGATGAGCCGTGCCCCCAACAGCGCGGGGTCAACGCGTCGTACGCGGCGCACATGCGAAGCGGCCGCCGGTCCGGGCGCCTGATCGTGCTCCCCCACCAACGTCTCCGACACGAGAAGACCACACCCCTTCGCCAGCCAAGTGATCGAGCAGAGCCGGCATCTCGCGGCTTGCCGGCCCGTCATGAGACCGGCTCGCTGGGCGCTGCGAAATCCCATCTGGCGTATGCCTGAACGGACCTGAGAGCGATCACTGTGAGGGACGCAGTCCGGCAGGGGAAGGCCTTCAGGCTCGAACAGCTCGAACGAGCGAACGCGATCAATTGGAGAACCGCTCGGGCCACTCGCACGGGTGTTTCGTACAAGATCTCCACGGAAGTTCGTGCAGGTCAGATGGTCGTACCGGTGAAGAATCGTTCGCCTACCCTGAACGGGGGTGCCTCCTGATCGGGCATGCTGCGCAGCGAAACGCCGCACACGCCACCCTCCCCGACGACGGTCTGGCCAGGGGTAGCGGGCGATCGCCTGTCGGACTGGACACCACACTCTTCGGATCTGCACATGAACGAACGCTTCGCAGCAGTAGACGCCCTGATCGGGCAGGGCCCCCGCGGGCCCCGGCTGCCCGCACCCGAAGAGCGCCGCCTCCTACGGGAAGCCTGGGGTGCCTCCCTCGAGGAATTCGCCAGCACCCTGAACCAGGAAATCGACGACATGGCGCACTGGGAGGCCGGGCGCCACAACGCCGACCACAGCGACGAGATCGCCTACCTGCGCCTGCTCAACAGGATCCGCGAACAACTGCCCCCCGCCTACGAACCGGACTGGGCAGCCCTGCGCCGACGTCCCGGCCCAGCACCGAGCGCGCTCCGCCCGGCAGCGCCGTGCGACGGCTGCGGACAGCCGCTGGGCCGCTGCGAACGGTGCGGCCAGCCCACCACCAGGAAAACCGCAGGACAATGGCTGCACCAGGGCGTGCACTGCGCCTCGCAACCACCGGCCGTCCCCCGGCAAACCGCCCCGGCCTCCCCACTGCCGCTGCGCCTGCCCAAACCACCCGACGGCTTCCCCCTCGGCCCCCTGGCGGTCATCGACCACCTCGTCGACACCGACCGGCTTGTCGCCCATCTCAAAGACCACCGCAGCATGCACTGCCCGGCACGCACCCTGCCTGCGTTGCTGGCATGGGCCTACACGGGCGGCACCGGAACGCCTCGGCTGCACGCCAAAGGCAACCACCTCCCGCCCCTGCTCATCCTCAGCGCGGCCGCCACCGGCTTCCTTGGCCTGCCCGATGCCCCGGGACATACGGGGCGGCTGCCGGATCACCACCCCGTCGCGGCCGACCTGGACCGAGCCGGATGGAATCCCGCCCCAGAGGGCATGGGCCCCTGGAGCCGGCTGCAGGCTCGTGTCAGCGCCGGCAACCACATCACGGTCCGGCTCGCCATCCAGCCTTGGGGAGCGCTGGGGCCTTCACGCTCTGAAGGCCGAAGACCTCGCCGTGGTGACGACCCGGTATGCCAGCACCGTGCTGCCCCCCTACGACACCCCCGCAGCCTGCGGCGCAGAGCTGATGACCGAACTGCGCCCGCCCAGACAGTGGACCACGCACGCAGGCAGCGGCCGACGCATTCCGGAGCCCGCCCCGCGCGGAGCTCTGACCCGGGCCTACGATCCCGCCCCGCCTGAAGCGCCCCCCGTTCACCCGATGGCGGCCCGCAACAAAAACTCCGACGACGTCCTGAACGAGGAGCTTCATAACTGGTACCGGCAGCCCACCCGGGAGGAACGCGAGACCTACCCTCACGCTGTGCCTCGGGGTCAACTTCGCCCTCACCAACGCCGCAGGCAAACTCAAGATCGGCTATGGGCCGCCCGGCCCTCTCGAACACCGGCCCGCCCTCGACCCGTCCGTGCCCGGCACCTGGTACGCCGACCTCTCCCGCATCGTCACCGACCCGCGCCTGCCGTCCCCCTTCACCCCGAACGGACAGCCGCCGACCGGCCCTGCCTGGTATGCCACTCCCACCCTGGCCTACGCCCAGAAGATCGCATCCCAGCGCGGCCTCACCATCCAGCCGATCAAGGCCTACCTGCGGCGCGGCAACGGCGGCAGCTACCTGGACCCCTGGAACACGCGGCTGCGAGAGGCCTACCAGCAGACACTGCGCCGTCTGCGGATCGCCCCCGGCGTCACCGGCGCGGCCTTCCTGCGCGCCTGCGAAGAAGCGAAAGCCACGGGCGACCGACTGGACTGGATGCTGCTGTCGGTCATCGAGGCCACTGCGGACGGCGGTATCGACAAGCTCCGGGAAAGCCCCACCGGCCCCGATCACACCCCCTACGAGAGCTGGCCGGCCCTCGAACGCGTCACCTGGCGCCCCGACATCCGCGCCGCCATCATCGCCACTGCCCGTACCGAGATGCACCGCAAAATGACCAGCCTGGCCATCGCAGGCCGCTACCCGCTGGCCGTGCTGTCCGGATGCATCGTCTACCCCGCCGCCAGGCCCACAGCCCTGGACATCCTCCCCGACGAACGGCCGGTCCTGGGCAGCTTCACCCTCGGCCCCCGCTTCGGACACGTCACGCCCCTTGCCACGAACACCATGGATTGGGCCGACGCCCTGACGGCACGTCACATCAACCCTGCTGCACGGATCAACGACCCTTGCACGCCCCTCCCACAGCCCTCGGCGGAACTCTTCTGCCCCGACACCTCCGACGAGCCGACCACGACCCTGTTCTGAGCAGGCCAAGCCTGCGCCCGGCCAACGCTCGCCATCGGCTTACCGCTTGGCCCGCCGGCTGCCTGCGGGAGCGAATTGCGTCGTACCGCGAAATTCCACGCCGCCTGCCTCCTTCACCCTTCCAGTACCTGGGACCGCACCGGCTTCGCCGACGATCCCTCATCCCGGAAAGCACACGACATGCTCCTGATCTACGCCTTCACGGACGCCCACGGCACCTGGCACGGTGACCCCGACGCCGACATCTGCGCCCCCCAGGCCGGACACGGCGCCCTGACCCTCCCTCCACCAGAACAAACCGACGATGGGGCCGGGCTGTTCGCCGGCCAGATGCTGCGCGTGTGGTATGCCACCACTGACCTCGAGCCCAGCACCACCACCTACCAACTCGACAGCGGGGAGATGCTCCTGGCCTCCCGGCACGTCCACAAACTCCTGTCTGCCTCCTATCAGACACCCCCCGATGGGTACCCGGCCGAATCCGCCCTGCCACCCCCGGTGTCTCCTGCCAAGCTCGAGATCTACGCGACCGACCACCGCTACGGCCTGGATGCGGAACTGATCGGCAACCAGCGCATCGAGGTGAACATCATCATCATCACCGCCGACAGCGGCGAGATCCTCGGCGACCTCAGCGGAGAGATCGACGTCACCGACCTGGCCCCGCTCTCCCGCCTTCTGGCTGCGGCTGCCGACACTCGTCCGCCCCGCCCCTCACCGGCCCCCGCTCCTTCTGTCAAACCGGTGCACCGCGGAACTCCGTGGACCCAGGAACTGCTCCAGCGCTTGCGTGCCGCCCACTCGGAAGGGAAGGACGCTGCGGAGCTCGCAGCCGAGTTCGGGCGTGGTGAGGCGGCCATCCGCTGGAAGCTGTACGACCTCAGGCTGGGGCCTTTCCCTGACGACCTTGTCCCCGAGCAGCGTGCGGGCACCGTCCCCGAGCAACCCAAGGCATACACCGCGGAAGAAAAGCGCCAAACGCACCCGAACGCCTACAAGAAGTGGCAGCTCGAGGACGAGCAGCGACTGGCCCGGCGCTCTGCCGAGGGCGCCACCTTCGCCGAACTCTCACAAGAGCTCGGACGTGATGAAGGCGCCGTCATCAGCAGGCTCAACAAGATCGGCGCGTCGGGGCCCGCGGCCGACGAGGCCGCCCGCCACACGTACTGAACCTTCCCGGATGCTGCTTGCCCTGCAATAGCAGCATGCATAGTGTAGATGCTGGATCAGATATCTGATCCAGCATGGAAGGGGGGGAAGGTGCTGCTGACCACCGGTCAGGCTGCTCAGGAAATCGGCTGTGCAATCACGACCTTCCGTCGTCTGGTCCGTGCCGGGCTGCTGCCGGATCTGTCGTGGCACGGGGTGCGCGTGATGGTCCCGCTCGCCACGGTCCAGGCCCTCGCCGCCCGCCCCGATGCTCCGCTTCATTGCTTGGCGGTCCCCGAGATCGCGGTCCTACGCGTGGATGCCGCCCAGCGGGTCACCGACGTGGACCGTCAGTGGATCGGCTTCTCCACCGCTCTGTCGCCCGAAGACCTCCTCAAAGCGCTGCGCGGCTGGTGGCGTTGCGACCCAGCGGCCATGGCGACCGGGGGAGTGCTGCCGGTGACCCTGTCAAGCTATGTGGTCGCCGTCCTGACCGGTCTGGAGAGGTGGGAGAAGAATGAGCATGGCCGTCACGTCTTCCCCGACGCTCGACTGGCCGGCTACGTAACCGACCTAACTGTTCCGGTCAAGGAACTGACCGCTACCGCGACTGCCGACCGAGAGATCGCTGAGCTACTCCTGGGGACCCGGCTCGTCTCACACTCCGGTGGGGCGATCGCCTATGTCACCACTACGACTACCGACTGAACTATCGCCCTGCAAGGGATCGTGATGGAAGCACCGAGCTACACCGCCGCGCTCGCCGAACTGCGCACCGTGCGGGACGAGATCAAGAAGGCGCAGGCCGCTCTGGCCAAGCTGGAGGCGGTGCGGGACAAACAGCTCGCAGTGCTGGGCGGGTATGAGAAGGCGAAGGCGGAGCGGATCGCGCCTGCGGCCGGGCTGAGCCTGGCCGAAGTTGTCGCCCGGGCGCCCGCGCTAGCGCCGGACAGCCTCACCGTCACCCCAGACGCAGCACCCGGCACACCAGATGCCCAACCGGAACCGACAGCCCAGCCCGCCGAACACGCGGACACGGCGCCCCTATCCGTGGCTCCGGCCGAAGGAGCCCCGGCGCCTTCTATGACCCCTGCCCCCCAGCCAGTTAGCCCACCAAGGGCCACGATGCCTCCGCAGCATGCCTCAACGCCGCCTGCAGCGCTGGACGCACCGCGGACGCTGCCCTCCATTCCTGCAGACGCCCCGGAGGCACGGTGGTTCACGCATACCGCGAACCTCAACTCGCAACGCCCCAACTTCGTCCAGCAGGCCCGATCCACCGTCTTCCTCGACACCGGTACCGGCATCTTGGTGCACCGCGACCAGATCCACCGCCTTGAGCTCGGCGCGCGGTCGGCCGCGGAGATCCTGACCGCCGTCTTCCACACGGTGCCCGACGGTGTGGAGCGCATCTACATCACCGGCGGCGACCCCTGGCACCGCGACACCGAGCGCTACCCCTATCTGCGCGACGCGGTCGCGGCCTGGCTGAACGCCCCCACGCCGGGCTGGCGCACCGACACCGGCCGCGGCAAGGACCGCATGGCCGGACACTTCGTCCACCCACGCACCCCCGTCGCCCGCTACCAGCGCGACGACGAGAGCCAGCATGTCGAGATCCGCTCCATGGGGGAGTGGTTCGACCTGGACGGCGACGAACCGGCCGTGGCCCGCGACGCGTTCGTGCTGCTGTGGCAGGCCCTGCGCCGCCACTTCGACGACGCGGTCATCATGGGATCGCCCTCCCAGACCGGCCGAGACCTGTGGACCCGCACCATCCCCGCCCGCGGCCAGCACGCCGAGGGCTACCCCGTCCTGTCCGAAGAACTGCGCGGCCTGCTGCACGCCACCGCCGGCCAGGGCCGCACCGAACTCATCACCCCGCCCCGCGTGCCCGACCAACTGCCCGGGCTCGTCGAATACGACCGCACCTTCGCCTACGCCAAGCACACCTGGAAGTCCCCGGTCGGCACCCCCCGCCGCATCACCGCCCGGACCTTCGCCTCCTGGTCCCAGAAAGAGCAGACCAAGGCCCTCTACGGCTGCGGCCACTGGCACGTGCGGGTCACCGTCCCCGACACCTGGAACCACGTCGGGATCCTGCCCGCCGCCGCCCCCGGCGACCGCGCCTGGCACTACCCCAGCACTCCGGGCACCACCTTCACCACCTGGGCGGGCGGCCCCGAAATCCACACCGCCCTGTCCAACCCCCTCCAGCCCTGGAAGATCGAAATCCTCGACGGCATCCTGTTCGACGACGGCAAACCCCTCGACGACTGGGCCAAGAAACTCAAAGAAGCCTGGACCAACCTCACCACCCAGTCCCACTTCCAGCAGGACCGGTCACAGGCCCGCGCCGCGCACCTCGCCTCCCGCGCCGTGCGCGCCATCCTCCTGTACGGCATCGGCTCCTTCGCCCAGCGCCCCCGCATGGTCACCGGCACCACCCCCCGCACCCTGGAGCGCGAGGTGCCTGCGGACGCCGAAATCATCGGCTTCGACGACGACCTGATCACCTGGCAGAAGCCCACCGGGTTCTCCCGCGATCCCAACGCCCACCCCGAATGGGCCGCCGCCATCTGGTCCGGGGCCCGCGCCGCCCTGCTCAGCCAGCGCCACCGCGAACAGGACACCTACGCCGGCGCCCTGCACACCCCGCCTGGCAGCGTCGTCGCCTTCCGCACCGACGCCCTCTACCTCACCAGCACCCACAACTGGCCCTACCAGCACCAGCCCGGCGACTACCTCCACAAAGGCCACCTCACCGGCCCCCTCGCCGCACCCGCCAGCGAGGAAGACCTCCTGGCCCTGCGCGATGCCGGACGCGCCGCCCTCACCCAGACCACCACGGGGGTCTGATGCCACCCCGCACCCGCCGCCCCGCCCCGGCCCGTCCGGCGCCAGAGCTCAACGAAGCCGCCCAGCTCGCCGACCAGCTCCAGGCCGTCGGCTACACCAAACGCGACATCGCCCGCATCATCAACCGCGACGCCTCCCTGGTCTCCCAGTTCTACACAAAACACAAAGGCGCCGCCTTCGTCCCAGCCCTGCGCCACGCCCTGGCCGCCGTGCAGAGCGGCCACATCAGCGAGGTATCCGAGCTCGCCGCCCTGGCCGCCCCCCACGTCACCCGCCGCACCACTGCCTCCGGCGCCCGCGCCCGGGTCCGCGCCAAAGCCGTCCTGATCACCCCCACCGGCACCGGCACCGGCCGCGTCGCCGCCCAGGCCATCGCCTCCGGCTCCGCCCGCCTGCGCCCCCTGATCGCCGAAGCCGTCCGCCAGAACCTGCGCCTGGCCTTCACCGTCCGCCTGGGCAAGAGCGGATACGTGCACCCCTCCGGGAGCCGTACCGACTCACCGGGTATCCGCCGCGATGTCATCCAACGCGCCGACCACAGCGAGGAACGCTCCTACGGCTCGGCCACCACCGGCGGCTTCGACGCCACCGACTTCGCCCACCGCGTGGATGCAACGGGCGGCGATGTCACCGCCGCCGTGCACCAGTGGCTCGTGGAGGGCAGCCGCATCCACCCCGACGCGCACATCACCCACCTTGAGGTGCGCACCTGGCGGCCCCGCGGAGCCTGATGGCAGACAGCCACGGCTGCCACAATCCTCGAGGTGTCGACAACGACAGCAGCGGCGGTGGTGAGCCTGATGACGGCTGAGGGGCGCAGGGGCGACGGCCGCTGAAGCCGGGCTCCTAGAGTTGCACTTTCCCCAGCGAGAAATGGCCGAGAGAACGGATCATGCAAGGTCCGTCGATCTGGATGTAGGCGCAGACGTGGTACGGCGACGCAGTCCCGCTGTCGTCACTAAGGACGAGGCCGATAGCAACGCTAAGAAGCTCCATGACTTCGGGCAGGCTCAGTTCATGAGTGCGCTCAACGCCGTTCTGTGAGCCTGGTGTTGGATTCTCGCTGAGTGTCTTGTCCGGCAACGGTCTATTTTGCCCTGCTGTTCGGTGTCGGAGAATCGAAAACTGCAGAGGCTGATGCGGCAGCTGGCATACGCCGTGTTGACTGTGCAGGTCTCAAGGCTGCAAGCCTGCCCTGCGGCGAGCCGCGGATCGGTAGAGATACGCAGACTCGTAACCCGCGGATCACGGAATTCTCGCGCTGGTCGCTCGGAGGTGCCGAGAACAAGGTCTACGCGAAGACCGGGCGAGTGGACGGCGTGAAGGCACAACGCGATGAGTCGCTTTCGCTGGTTGCCGTTTCGCGGACTAGACACGATCTATCAGTGCCCTAGGCTCCGTGAGATGGTGCGTACCCACCTGGGCAAGCCTGTCGAGATCGAGGCCGCAGTGGCGCTTGCGGCGGACAGATGTAATGGCCGACGGGGCGGGCCGCGTTCGATGAGGTCCGCCAGCTCGGACCCGACCGAACCAGCCCCTCGTTCCTGCGGAGACGTTGGAGGCTCTTCGGCGCGCCAGGGAAGCACGGAACTCCACCGCGCACGAAAGTGCCGCCAGCGGCCCTATCAGTTCCGTGCGCCAGAAGCGGGCGGGAGGCTGCGCTGGGCCGTCTCGACTGCGTACGCCATGAGGGGCCGTGGCGCGCTGACGGTGGGACCGGCGCCCGCCCACGTTCTCAATGAGGTATCGACAGCCGCCGGACCGGTGTAACAAGGCTTAGAGCCATCGGGCTCGCATGTGTGGCGATAATCTTCGTCGTATGGAACTTGCTCTGAAGGCTGATGAGGTGGTTGGTGGTGAATCGGAGGCTTTGCTCCGTTGGCTCCACGAGGAGCAGAGCCTCCGTGGGCAGGCGCGGGTGGTCATGGGAGGGACTCAGATCCCCGGCGGCATGGGCGGCTTTCCCCTGGATGTCGTGAACGTCGCGCTCTCCAACTCGATCGCTCTCGGTAGCCTGTTGACAACCTTGGTGGCCTGGCGCTCCAGCCGGCCGTCACCGCAGCCGTCCGTTCGCATCGAGGTGAATGGTGTATTGGTCACCGTGAACACAGACGACCCCGAGGCCATCCGTTCCCTCATCGAGCTGCTCCGCGGCGCGGCCCCGGACTCCGATCCGGGAGCCGACGGCCCCAGCTCTGCTCCTACACCAGGCTCCTGACTTCCGTATGGCCGACGCACTCTCTCGAGGCGACGCCTCCAATGTGGTCCTCATCGGCTGCCACACCTTCACCGCACTGGAGGATCTGCCCGCCGTTGAGAACAACCTCGCCGGCCTCCGGAACATGCTGACCGACCCGGAAGTCTGGGGTGTGCCGAAGGACAGGATCGCGGTGTTGGCGCAACCTTCGAACGCTGACGACGTCCTTGGCGTGGTGAGGCAAGCCGCAGACAGCGCCAGTGACACTCTTGTCGTGTACTACGCAGGGCACGGTCTGACCGACCCGCTGAGCTGGGAGCTTTATCTGGCCCTCTCGGGGTCACGCATAGGGGACATCCTCGTTCACTCAGCTCTTCGCTTCGAGTATCTGAGGCGCGTCATCCGTAACAGTGGCGCGAAGAAGAAGGTCGTACTTTCAGTGGCCGGGCCTTGCAGACTGCGATGGACGGCAGCGCCACGGACGTCGTTGGCAAAACTGTCGTCGAAGGTACCTACGTCATCGCGGCTGCTGGCCCGACGGCTCTGGCTCTCGCTGAGCCTGGGGAGGAGTTCACTGCGTTTACTGGTGAACTGCTCGGCACTCTGAAGGAGGGAGTGCCGGGTGCCGGTGAACTGCTGGGCATGGAAGCCCTGTTCGGCAGGATGCGCGAAAGGCTCCTCGCTGTGTCAGGTCCGTTGCCGGAGAGGATGAACCTCAACACAGCGGGTCAGATCTGCATCGCCCACAATCGAGCCCGCCCTCCGAAACCCCAGGGCCCGCGTCCGAGTGGGGTAGGCGCTGCGCTCGCGGCGTCGCAGGTGCGGATCTACTCGGCCACCGGTGACGTAATCGGTTCCGGTTTCCTCGTCGCCGCCAACGTGGTGTGCACCTGCGCGCATGTCGTCGAGATGGCACTTGGGAAGGTGGTACCGGATACCGGGCAGGGGGTGCACGGCGAGCGGGTGGAACTTGACTTTCCGCTGCTGGACGACAGCCCCAGGGCCGGGGCCAAGGTGGTGTCCTGGCGTCGCGATGGACAGGACGTGGCGCTGCTGCAGCTCGACGCGGCAGTCGAGGGCAGCTGGCCGGTACCGCTTGTCGATGGGGCTTTCGCATGGGGGCACACGTTCCGGGCGCTCGGTTTCCCGCCCGACTTCCCGGACGGCTCATGGACGTCGGGCACACTGCGTGGAAACACGGCATCGGGCTGGCTGCAAGTGGAGACGTCGTCGCAGGCGCATCGCATCGTGGCAGGGTTCAGCGGGGCGCCGGCCTGGGACGAGACGCAGGGCGGTGTCGTCGGAATGATGGTCGCTGCACACGAGGGTGCGCGCCTTGGCTATCTGGTGCCGTCGGGCTGCCTGGTCGAAGAAAAGACGCTGCAGCCGCAGAGTCCCTTCCCGGGGCTTTGGTCGTTCAGAGAGGACGACACTGAGTTCTTCCACGGTCGCGACGCTGACACCCGCCGTGTGCACGCGGCCGTCCACAGCGGGCCGCTGACGCTCGTGTCAGGGCCTACCGGATGTGGGAAGTCATCCCTTGTACGGGCAGGGGTACTGCCCCGGCTGCGAGCCGAAGGCATCAGGGCGTCCGAGTTGACGCTTTCGCCCTTCACATCGGTGACCACTGCACTCGCCAGCATCTTGGAGCCGGAGCTCGACATGGTCGACCAGCTCGCCGAGGAACTGGGACGGCTCCTGGAGGCGGACGCCGATGTGCCCGCAAAGCTGCGGGGCAAGGTCCTCGCCCAGGTGGGAGGCGTCGAGCACGTCCTCTTCGTTGACCAACTCGACGAGTACGCGGACGCAGAACCAGCTGCTGCGCGCGACCTGTTCACCCTGCTCGCCGCCGTCTCGGGCAAGGACGGCGCGGGCGTACTGCGGGTCGTTGCCACCGCGCGGATCGACTCACTCGACGTGCTGGTGACGCCCGGGACATCCAACCTCGTCAGCAACTCCGTGCAGTTCCTCGCCCCGCTGGCCTCCGATGAGCTGGAGCACGCGATATCGGCGCAAATCGACGCCGTTCCTGGGCTACGATCCGAGCCAGGATTACCGGAACGGGTTGCCGCAGATGCGGGCGACGAGCCCGGACGGATGCCGTTCGTTCAGTTCACCCTCGCCAGGCTGTGGCAGGAGCGCACTGGCTCGATGCTCACCCACGCCGCCTACAGCTCCATGGGCGGTGTCACGGGAGTTCTGGTCACACACGCGATTCAGGTGTTCGCCCAACTGCCTGAAGATGAACAGGAATATGTCCGAAGGCTGTTCATTCAGCTGACCCGACCCAGCGACGGCGATACTTTTGTCCGCAGATCCTCGCGCGTCACCGATCTCGCTCCCGAACTCGCTGCCACGGCAAGAATGCTGGCCCTGAGAAGGCTCGTTGTCCTCTCCCGCGCTCCGGGCGATGCCGGGCAAGAGGAAATGGTCGACCTGGCACATGAGGCGCTAACCAGGCTCTGGCGGACCGGGAGGCAATGGCTTGTCGAGTCCCGGGGCAGCCTCCTCTGGCAGGAGACACTGCGGGCTGACCTATTCCGCTGGGAGTCACAGCATCGTGCCCCCGCCCGCTTGTTGCGCGGAGCAGACCTGGCCGAGGCCGATCGCAGGATGGCATTGAACCCCAACGACTTTTCAGACGACGAGCGTGACTACATCCTGCTCAGCCGCCACTCGCGGCGTCGAGCCCGCTTCAAGCAGGCCGCCATCGGGACACTGGCCGTTCTCAGTGTGCTCGCTGCCATACTGACGCTCTCCATTTGATCATCTGCAAGGACACCCGCGAGGCTCCAGTCTCGGCAACGTACTCGCTTCTTTCACTGCTCAGGCGCGCATATCGAGGGTGGGAATGGAGCGTCATGACACCTCTCTCGCGGGCGGCAATAGCCGTTACCCGGCGGTCCTGCACCCGCGGTGCCGGAACACTACCGTTGCATGCCGGCCGAGCGGATGCCCTTCTTGAGGAATCCAGTGTCATCCCCGATCAGGACAGAGCGCGGGTCCCCGAGATGTTCCACGACCTAGTACTCCAGTTGTAGTTCGTGATCTTCATCGTTGATGAGCGGCCTGCCGTTGATAGTGGCAGGCTCGGGATCGGGCTTGATGGCGTCGGCGCCAGTCAGACCAGCTGAGGCGATGTCCGGTTGGACGTACGGCTGTTGCGGCAAGTGCGGTGAACAGGTGCTTGATCTCGTTGCAGGTCAGTGGGATCAGCTCGTGGGGGGTCGGGCGGTGGGCGCGTTCGTGGGCGGTTGATGCCGCTAGGAAGGCGTGGGCGAGCATCGCGAGGGTGACCCAGCGGTGCCAGGACGTCCAGCGCCTGACCTGATGTTCATCCAGCCCGGCCAGGCCCTTGGTGGCCTGGAATATCTCCTCGATGGTCCACCTGCGTCCGGCCACCTGCACCAGCTTGGTCAACGGCACCGTGGCGGCCGAGTGGCAGCGGTAGAAGGCGAGTTTGCCGCTGCTGCGGTTGCGGCGGATGAGCAGATGGCGGTGGCCGGGCCGGTCGACGGGGATGTCGGCCAGGGCCCAGTCGTAGTGTCGGTTTCCCTTGGCGCCGGCGCCTGCCGAGAGCCTCTGCCAGGCCCGTTTCGGCAGTGTCTTGGCCAGGGCATCGGCCCGGACCTTCCCTGCCCGGGTGGGAATCTGGTGATCGCGGGCGACCGCGAGGACGTAGCCGACCTGGCGGTCTTCCAGGGTGTCCCGCAGCTGCGGGTTGCCTCCGTAGACCTCGTCTGCGGCCACCCAGGGCTCATGAACTCCGGCGTCCAGGGTGCGATTGATCATGCGGAGGGTGAGTGCGGGCTTGGTGGCGAAGCCGGCTTCCTCGGGGATTCCGGCGGACCGGCAGCGGTCTTCGTCCGTGGTCCAGGAGCGCGGCACATACAGTTCCCGGTCGATCGCCGCGTGTCCGCGTGGACTGGAATAGGCGAGGTAGGCGGCTACTTGGCTGTTCTCGATGCGCCCGGCGGTGCCGGTGTACTGGCGCTGCACGCCCACGGTGGCGGTGCCCTTCTTCAGATCGCCCGTCTCATCGACCACCAACACCACCTCCTCGTCGTCGAGTTGCTCGATGACGAAGTTGCGGAGGTCGTCACGGACCGCGTCGGCGTCCCACTTCGCCCGTGACAACGAGTGCTGCAGGCCATGAGGGGTTCTGTCCCCGGCGTGCTCGGCCAGCGTCCAGCAGTTCTTGCGCGGTAGGTCCGACAGCAGCCCGAGCACGAACTCCCGTGCTCGGCGCCGTGGTTCTACCCGGGCGAAGCGTCCTGCGATGCGGCCCATCAGGGCCTCGAACGTGTCCTGCCAGCGGGCAGGATCTATGCTGTGACCTGTGACCTGTGACCTGTGACCTGTGACCTGCGGCTGATCCTTTGTCTTCACACACTGATGATCAACGGTGGCCGCACCCATGTCCGGAACCGGCCCCCACCAGCAAGATCACGATCTAGCTGGAGCACCAATCTGTGTTTCTACTCCGGCAGCTCCGGAGCGTAGAACGATGGCAGCGGCTCGGGCCCGGTGTACTTCTGGCATTCGCAGGGCAGCAACTCATTTCCCACCCACGCGCCGTTGTTCCACTTTGCGCGATCAACGCCTGCCCGGCAGCGTCCCTCGACATCGTGGAACGAGGCACCGTGCCCGCACTGGCACAACGGTCCGGTCTCAACGGCCTTCGTCTGGTGCTTGCGCCGGGGCAGCAGGCGACCGACCGCCAGCCCCGTCCCGAAAATCAGCGCTCCGACCAGCATCTCGATCACGATGGCCCCTACCACTCGAACGGCCTCCGGCGATCATCCCATCTCACCGAAGGCGCCGCTATACAGCAGCGAGGTGCCTGCTACCCCACCCGCAGCCACCGTCTCATCGTTACCCCACACAAGTCACGATGATGGCCAGACCCGTGCCCACACCCGGGGCCCCACCAGCAAGATAACGATCTACAGCTGGAGTACTAGCCGCGGATGTCGCATAGGACCTCGTCCGAGTCCCATTCGATCCGGTTCAGCAACCGGTGGATGCGGTCAGGGCCTGCGCGTCCGTCTTCTTCCGCGAGCGTCCGGCTGTTCTTTTGCTCCGGTGAAGAAATTGCCGTTATGTCTGGAGCCAACGAGAGACGTTGGTCGGCGTGGCCCCGGAGGTCATCCAGGGATCTGCCGATATCGGGAGCTTTGCTCGGCCCGAGCGCAGCTGAACCAGCGGGCTGCTGCACGCGTGCGGTGGCGCACGGGTACATCGAAGTGCACCTCAACCTCAACTCCAGGGTGAGGGTGGGGCAGGTGCCGGTGCAGAGGTGTTGAACTCGTCGAGGGTGTCCAGCGGGCACTTCGGGGCGAGTTCTCGACCGCACGGGACAGTCAGGGCACGGGCGTCCAGAGGCCGAGGACGGATAGGGGGACGGTAGCGGGGTGCCGTCTGCTCAGCCCTGCGCCGGGGGGAGCTGCCAGCAGACCTCACTGGTCTCGAGATCCTGCCGCCAGGTCACCAGCCGGCGAGAGTGCATGAACTGGTCGAGCAGGTCCTTGAGTGAGGCAGCGTCGGCCGTGCACAGCCGGGTGAGGTCGTCGAGGTCGGCGCTTCCCCTGCTGGCCTCGGTGTGCACCGCAAGGACCAGAGCCGCCAGCTGCATCGACGGCGGTGCTCCATGGGGCGCGGCCAGCGGTGTGGGGTGCAGTGCCCAGTGGGCGGCGCGCGCCCGCTCCTGGCGGCCGGGCGCCTGGTGCAGGATCGCGGCGTCCAGGATCTGCGCCTGGGTACGCCCGTGCCGCCGGGCGGTGCAGCGCAGCCATCCGGCGTGCTCGAGCTCATGCCAGGGGGCCGCGTGAGAGGCCAGGCGCATGCCGCGCAGGAACCCCTCAGGCAGTTCGACGTGCCCCTGGCTGTCGGCGCGCAGCGCGCATTGCAGGGCGAGAAGGCGGGCGGCGGGGGAGGAGAAGCGGGGCAGCGCGGCGGCCAGGTAGGTGAGCATCTCCCTTACACGCTCACGCTCCACCGCCCCCGGCGAGCGGCGGACCGGGTCGGTTCCGTGTGTGAGGGACGGCATGCAGGCCGGGGTTGGTGGCCAGGAACAAGCCGTCGGGCACGACGGCTGCCTGCGCGGTCGCCGCCGCGCACGCCGCGCAGGCATCGGCCAGGCGCCACAGGCGCCCGCCGTGTGCGCGCACCAGCACCACGGCTCCGGAACAGCCCCGGTGGCGCGGATGCCACCGGCAGCCCCGCCCGTGGCACTGGCAGGTCCGCAGATATGGTGCCAGCACGTCGCGCCGGGCATGATGCGCCAGATGCGCCAGGGCCGCCGAGCGCGCCGATCCCGCGGTGAGGGGGAGCGGGCCGGGGTGGCAGTGCGGGCACACCAGCACTGGGCCGCCCTCCTGCGGCCTGAGCTCCACGGTCCAGATGCGCCGCACCCTCACGTGCGTCGTGCAGAGCCTCATCGGGTGCGCTCCTTCCGCCTGGTCCGCGCCGGTGTCGGATGACGACGACCGCACACGCTAGTGCAGACCCCTGCCCTGCCGCTGAAGGCGACGACCTGCGGAAATAGGGCAGAGGTCTGCACTGACAGGGCAGGGTGCTGCACCATCGGATGGTGGAGTGACGATCTTCCCGCCCGACCTCAACCTCACCGCGCTGCGCCTGGAGCTGGCGCGCCTGAGGGCCGGGCGGGGATGGACGTACGACGAACTGGCCGACCGCAGCGGCCTGGCCCGGCGCACCCTCATCGAGATCGAACAGGGGCGCACCATCGGCAGCCTGAAGACCTGGCACGCCCTCGCCCACGCCCTCGACGTCCCCGTCGATCACCTGCTGGGCACCCTCTGCGAGGGCCACACCCCGCCCGACGCCTGACGCGTCCGGACCGCCCCCGCCGTCCCGCGGCCGCCGCGAACGCACCACCCGGACGGGTCACTGCAATAGAACGAACACTCCCAGTCTCGCGCGGGTGTTCTCATTGGCTGCGCCATTCGCGGGACACATCCGCCGTGAGCCCCGCGTCCGCAGCGTGCTGCCTGGCACGTTCCCTCTCATGTGCCGCCACCCGCCACCTGTGGCCCGCCGCTGGGACGGCAGTCCGCTCGGCCCCCGCCGCCACCGCTCGCTGCGTGTGTCCTCAAATAGCCCCAGCCGTCTGCTGCGCACCGGACAGGCCGGCCGCTGCCGCGCGTGCGGCAACCGCATCGAGTGGTACCAGCGCGAGGATCACCGGCCCGTCAGTCTGCATCCGGACGAAGTCGCTACGAATGCCGTCCCGGACTCCTGCCGCTGGCACCTGAGTGGAGGCATCGCCCACCGCCACGCCGACACCAGCGCCTGGTGCCGCATCCCGCACGCCGTCCTGTGCCCCCACCGCACCCCCACCGCCCGCCTCACTCCCCGCCTGGCCGAGGCGCGCCGCCAACTCGCCGTGCGCACCCGCACTCTGATCGATGCCGGTCTCTTCACCCCACCCGCACCGGCGCCCCCGCAGGCACGACCTGGGCCATCCACGGCCTGTCCCATCACCCGGCCCGTCGTGCAGTTCCTCTACACCCGCTACCTCGCCGCGCACCCCTCGAGGCCATCCGGTGCGTGGCTCAGAGCCGCGCCCGCCACCGCTGCCCGCACCTCGTCCTGGACACCGCCGTCCCCTCCGGCACCTGGACCCTCCGGCCCGCCAGCCCCGGGCGCGGGCAACTGGCACTGCCCGACGGGTTCATGGCCGTCTATGACCTCACCCACCTGCCCTACGCCGAGCAGCTGCGCTGGCGCGCCCAGCGCTGCACCGCCCACGCAGGTGCCCCCGGCGCCGCCGACCTCGCCCTGACCCAGTGGCAGGCCTTCGACCCCCTGATCCACCACCCCCACATCCGCCCCCACCTGCCCGACACCGCCGCCAGCAGCCGCTGCGGGGACCGGCAGTGACACACCACGCCCTGGAAATCACCCTGACCCGGGCGCTCACTTCGGCCGAGTTTCACCAGGCCGCCCGCACGGTGCCGCTGGCCGCCAACCCCGACGCGACCCGTCTTATGGCCCTCGTCCGCGCCAAGACCCCCCACCTGGCGCTGCACCGCCTGCACCGCCAACTCGACACCGTGCTGCCCATCGACGTGATCACCACCCACTACCCCGCCCCCCAGAACCACACCCTGCTCAACATCGCCTTCACACCCGCAGCGCACGAAGCCGTCCGCCGGGCGGCCAGGACGCACGGACAATCCCCGCACACCTACGTCGAACAGACGCTGACCCAGGCCCTGGCCCGCCAGAGCCGCCACGAAGCCGACTACCTCGACCTCGCCCTGCACGCCCTGCTCGCCCGCACGTCCACGCCCCAGCTTCTGACAGCCCTGGGACGCGCCCTCACCACCGGAGCACCCCCGTGCTGAATCCCACCGACGAACAGACCGCCGCGGCCGACGCCTTCCACGCCGGCCACCACCTGGTCCTGCAGGCCGGCGCCGGAACCGGCAAGACCACCACCCTGGCCCTGCTCGCCAAGTCCACTCCGCGCCGCGGCCGCTACCTCGCCTACAACCGGGCCATCGCCCAGGACGCCGCCACCCGCTTCCCGCCCACCGTCACCTGCAAGACCGCCCACTCCCTGGCCTACGCCGCCGTCGGCCACCGCTACCACCGCCGCCTGAACGCACCCCGCCGCCCCGGCTGGCAGACCGGACAGGCCCTGGGCATCACCAAAATGATCCGCATCGGCGACCGCCACCTGACCCCCACCGCCCTCTCCTACGCCACCCTGCGCACCATCACCCGCTTCTGCCACTCCGCCGACCCCACCCTCACCCAGCATCACGTGCCCCGACTGCGCGGCCTGGAAGACCCCGGCTACCACCGCGAACTCGCCGCACACATCCTCCCGTTCGCCCACAAGGCCTGGGCCGACCTGCAGCACCCCGACGACGGCGCCGTGCGCTTCGACCACGACCACTACCTCAAACTCTGGTCCCTGACCTCCCCAAAGATCCACGCCGACTTCCTGCTCCTGGACGAGGCCCAGGACACCAACCCCGTCGTCGAACACATCTTCAACAGCCAGCGCGACCACGCCCAGCTGGTCATGGTCGGCGACTCCGCCCAGGCCATCTACCAATGGCGCGGCGCCAAAGACGTGATGGCCGCCTTCGACGGCACCCAGCTCGCCCTGTCCCAGTCCTTCCGCTTCGGCCCGCACCTCGCCGCCGAGGCCAACCGCTGGCTGGCCCTGGCCGACGCCCCCCTCCGGCTGAGGGGAACCGCGGAGGTGCTCACCGAACTCGGGCCCGTGGATCGACCCGACGCGGTGCTGTGCCGCACCAACGTCGGGGCCATGACCCAGGTCATGCAGTTGCTGGCTGCCGGGCTCCGGGTGGCCCTGGCCGGGGGAGGAGCCAGTCTGCACGCCCTGGCCCAGGCCGCCGGCGACCTCAAGGAAGGCCGCCGCACCCACCACCCCGAGCTCGTGCTCTTCCTCACCTGGGGCGAGCTGCAGGACTACGCCGCCCACGACCCCGCAGGACGCGACCTGCAGCCCCTGGTCGACCTGGTCGACACCCACGGCACCGACACCATCCTGGCCGCCGTCGCCCAACTCGCCCCCGAAAAGGCCGCCGAGGTGACCGTCTCCACCGCCCACAAGGCCAAAGGGCGCGAATGGCCCTGTGTGAAGATCGCCGAGGACTTCACCCAGCCCAAAGACAGTGACGAGCGCGACGACGCTGGCCAGCCTCTCCCCGGTCCGGTCGACGACGCCGAAGCGCGCCTCGCCTATGTCGCTGTCACCCGCACCCGCACCCGGCTCGACATCGGAGGGCTAGGCTGGATCAACAGCCACCCCGCCAGCCTGCAACCGGGCGCAGCGTTGAGTAGCCCTGGCTGCCACCCCCGGACATTGGCCGTGGTGGCAGACGGCCTGATGGGTCCTTAAGCGCGTGTTTGAGATCTTCGGGCTGGCCACAGCATCGTCCCTGCGGAGCCCTCTGGCGTCTTCCGCCCCCCGGCGCCTGAACCCCGCCCGCCGCTACCGGACCCGGGGCGGAGGGCGGACGCGCGAAGGCGCCCGGCTGAATTCCTCC
>NZ_JBHTSF010000066.1:0-47683 GCF_042795295.1 Streptomyces sp. NPDC056486 | reverse complement strand
GGTCCGAACGGACCGGCCCCCGCGGTGCGTTGTGCCGGGCGAAGCTCCGAAAGCGGCGCTATGGTCGCTGGGTGGACCAGCAGAATCCTCAGCCCGCGGGCGCCGAGAACCTCGTGTGTTCCCGCTGCGGAACGGTCGCCGAAGGCGCGCCGCCCACCTGGACCTGTTCCGTGGAGAACGGCGTCCGCCGCTACTTCTGCGACCCTTGCGCCCGCGAGAACATCAGAGCCATCGAGGGACGACTCGACTCACCCTGGTGGTGAGGTCGAGCTCGTGGTGAGGGCGAGCCGGCGGTGAGGGCGAGCCGGCGGTGAGGGCGAGCCGGCGGTGAGGGCGAGCCGGCGGTGAGGGCGAACTACCGCCTCAGGCACCGGCCGCCGGATCGTCCGCCTCCTGCTCCTCCTCCACGAAGCCCGGCAGCCACTCCTCGAGCTCGTCCCGCATCCGCACCGTCGCCCCGAGCTGACAGAGCACCCCGATCGTGCTCAACGTCACACGGTGAATCAGCAGATACGACGGCGGGAGGTTCAGCCGCTTGCCCAACTGATGGGCGGGGGAGCGGGGGTCGGCCACCCGCGCCGCCTGGCCGCGCATCCAGCCGCGGGTGAAGGTGAACTCCTCCACCAGCATCGGTTCGATGATCGGCAGCAGATAGTCGAGGACCGCGTCCGGTTCGAGTTCGACGGACTCCTGGACGAAGTCCTCCTCGCGCAGCATCGCGTAGACCGCGTCGGCCTCGCCGTCGAGCGTCATCCGCAGGGAGCGGCCGATGGTCGGGGGCAGGCCGCCGGGCAACCGGTCCACCGTGCCGAAGTCGAGGACCCCGAGCCGCCAGCCGCCCTTCTCGTCGGGCAGCAGACGGAAGTTGCCCGGGTGCGGATCGGCGTGCAGCAGCCCGGTGCGCGCCGGACCCGAGAAGAGGAAACGGGCCAGGAGCTGTCCCGCCCGGTCCCGCTGCTCCTGCGTACCGTCCGCTATCACGTCCGACAGGGGCACCCCGTCGATCCACTCGGTCACCAGGACCTGCTCGCTCTGGTGCACCACATCGGGCACGACGACATCCGGATCGTCCGCGAACTCCTCGGCGTGCGCGTGCTGCGCCTGGGCCTCCAGGCTGTAGTCGAGCTCCTCCGAGACACGGTCGCGCAGCTCCGCGATGAGCGGCTTGAGGTCCATCCCCGGAATCAGCGGCCCAAGGAGCCGGGCGAACCGGCTGAGCTGATTCAGGTCGGAGAGCAGTGCCTCACCCGCACCCGGATACTGCACCTTGA
This sequence comes from Streptomyces sp. NPDC056486, assembly GCF_042795295.1. Taxonomy (NCBI): domain Bacteria; kingdom Bacillati; phylum Actinomycetota; class Actinomycetes; order Kitasatosporales; family Streptomycetaceae; genus Streptomyces; species Streptomyces sp. NPDC056486. The sequence continues at coordinate 46,412 of NZ_JBHTSF010000066.1, read as the reverse complement.
CCGCGACCTCGCGCCCGTCCTCCCACACCGCCCGGTGGACCTGGCCGATCGACGCGGCGGCGGCCGGCTTGTCCTCGAACTCCAGGAACAGCTCGCGCCAGTCATCGCCGAGCCGCTCCGCGAGGACGGCGTGCACGGTGCGCGTCGGCATCGGCGGCGCCGCTTCCTGCAGCTTCGTCAGCGCGGCGCGATAGGGTCCCGCGACCTCCTCCGGCAGCGCCGACTCGAAGACCGACAGGGCCTGGCCGAACTTCATGGCCCCGCCCTTGAGCTCGCCGAGCACTTTGAACAGCTGCTCCGCCGTGCGCTGCTGCAGCTCACGGCCGACGATCTCCGCCGATTTACCCCCGATCCGCTTGCCGAGGCCCCAGGTCGCCCGCCCGGCAAAGCCGAGTGGCAGCGCGGCCAGCTTGGCGGTACGGGTTACCGCCTTCCGGGGAAGATCAGACATGCGCCCCTCCAAATCCCAGACAGCCACGCCTTGTCAGGCGGTTACCCGGCCATTGTGTCGTGCGGCTCTTTGTCCCCGGCGGGGTGTTCCCCCTTATCCACCACACCCGCCCCGCATGGGCACGCGAGATGCGGTGACACCGGCCGTGCACGCCAGTCGTAGCCGGGCACGGACGCCTCCCAGCGAACTCCCGCACTCGCCGGTGCCGCCCCGTCCAGAAAGGCCAGGGCATGCGCCGCGGTGAGGCCGGCGACGGTGGTCGACAGAGCCAGATCGCACGCGGTGACATGGCGTGCGCGGCCCGAACGCCACTGTGCCAGCATGCGCGGCCAGGTGGAGTCCCGGTCCGCACACTCCAGCGCCAGACAGCCCGCGCAGGCTGTCGTCCCCGGCAGGACGAGCGGCCCCACCACTCCGGTTCCCTCGATCACGCCCGCATAAAGATGAGGCGTTCCCGACGAGACGAGTGGCTCTGCGGCGAGCGGATCGGGGGCATGGGCGTCGAGCCCGTCACGCGGGGCGATGATCACGAGGGAGAGGCCCGGCTCTCCTTCTCCCGGTGCCCCCGCTCCCTTCCGGCCCCGACGGGGCGATCGGTCCGGAGCTGATTGCCGCACGACCCGCCGCGCCGCCACGTCCCTGCGATCGCCGACCGCGTCGGCGGGCAGACCGCCCGGCGCCACATCCCAGGGTTCGACGACTCCTCCCTCCACCACATCGACCTGCCCCACGCCCGCCCCGGACAGGACCGAGGCCACCACCGCACCCACCCGGCCCGCGCCCCGGACCTGGACCCGCATCGCGTGGCGCGCGGCCAGTTTCCTCATTCCGTCGCCCGGATCGGGAGTCACGACCGAGAGAGAGGCCAGATCCGGACGGAGCCGGTCCATGGCCTGGCCCCGCTTGCGCAGGGTGTCGGCCGCAGCGCCGCCTCCCGTCGCGTCGTCGAGCAGCCCGGCCCTGGACAGCCGCCGCACGAGCTTGTCCACATGATCACCGGGCAGGCCCATCCGTCTGCCCTCGTCGCGAAGCAGCGGCAGCCCGCGTGTCCCGTCGAGGAGCTGGAGAAAGCTGCCCGTGGCCGTGTCCACAGGACCGAGCACCAGGGCGTGCGCGGGCGCCACGCCGAACTGGATGGTGTTCAGATCGCGCCAGCCGCGCCGCAACGCCGGTTTCAAGATCGGATGCATGGTCGCCCCCCGTGGTCATCCGGCGCTGTCGGTCCCCGTCCGCATCGCCCGTCGTCAGCCAGAATGCCCGCCCCGGCGGACACGTGCGGCGCGTTGTCCACAGGCAGGGGGTGTTCGTCGTACTAATCGATCGGACGGGGAGCGATACCCCGCCGAACCGTTCCGGAGGCGGGACTTCCCCCATGCCCAACGGGTAACGTCGAGGCGTGCCCGCCGACCCACTGCACCGTGCCGGAAACCCACAGCGCAGCATGACCAGCCCGCCGTCACCCGGCTCTGGGGCGAGCGCGGTCGAGGTCAGACGGAGCGCCCGCCGCCGCCGAACGGTCTCCGCGTACCGAGAGGGCGATCGCACCGTCGTGCTCATCCCCGCCCGCATGTCCGAGGCCGAGGAACAACGCTGGGTCAACGTCATGCTCGACAAGCTCGCGGCCCAGGAGAGCAAGCGGGTCCTGGGCGACGCGGAGCTCGTCGAGCGCGCAGAGCGTCTCTCCGAGCAGTACTTCGACGGTCGGGCCAGACCCGCGTCGGTTCGCTGGGTCACGAATCAGAACACCCGATGGGGCTCGTGCACCCCGGCGGAGGGCAGCATCCGCCTTTCGCACCGGCTGCAGGGCATGCCCGAGTACGTCGTCGACTACGTCCTCGTCCACGAGCTCGCGCATCTCCTCGTGCCCGGGCACGGACCCAACTTCTGGCAACTCCTCGAGGCCTACCCCCGGACGGAGCGGGCTCGTGGGTACCTCGAAGGTGTGGTCGCGGCCGACCGGCTGCCCCACCAGCCCGCTGGCCGCGACGAGTGAACTTCCGCAGGTCTTCGGGGTTTCGTACCGGGTCTGTACCGGCTTGCTTCGCTGTCGGACTTAGCGGTTAGCCTGGCGCGACGCATTTACATTCGGGATGGGGGACGGTCGTTACGTATGGCCAGGGAATTCCAACGCGGCCACAAGGCCAAGATCAGTGACCTCACCGCGGGCACCGATCTGTATGTAGGCGTGCAGATCTCCGCCCCCGGACTGAGCTTCGACATCAGTTGCTTCGGCCTGGACGCGGACGAGCGGCTCTCGGACGACAGTTACTTCATCTTCTTCAACCAGCCGAAGTCACCCGAGGAGTCGATCCAACTCCTCGGCGCGCAGGCCGGCGACACGGAGTCCTTCCGGGTCACCCTTGACCGGATTCCGTCGCAGATCAAGAAGCTGTCGTTCACCGCGACGATCGACGGCGCCGGGCAGATGTCGCAGGTCGCCCCCGGCTACATCCGGATCGTCGCGGGCGGCGAGGAAGTGGCCCGCTACTCCTTCAACGGTGCGGAGTTCTCCACGGAACGTGCCGTGATGCTGGGCGACTTCTATCTGAAGGACGTCTGGCGGTTCGCCGCGATCGGCCAGGGCTTCGACGGCGGTCTCGACGCGCTCCTGAAGAACTTCGGCGGCGAGGTCGCCGAGGAGGAGCCCGAGCCGCAGGCACCGCAGGCCACCGGTGCGCCGTCCTTCGCGCCGCCCGGCCAGGCCGCCGCGCCGCCCGCGTTCGGCGCCCCGGCGGCACCCGCCCAGACCCCGGCACAGGCTCCGGCACCGGCTCCCACGCCCGCTCCGGCCCCTGCCCCCGCCCCTGCTCCGGCCCAGAACTTCGACCCGTCGATGCACGCCGCGCAGACCATCGTCGCGCCGATGAACCAGCCGAACCAGCAGCAGGGCGGCACGGTTCCGCCCCCGCCGGCCCCCGCGCCGTACGGCCAGCCCGGTCAGCAGCCGCCGCAGCAGCCGCAGTTCGGCCAGGTCCCCGGCCAGTCGGCGCCCCCGCCGCCCGGTTACGGCCAGCAGCCCAGCGCTCCGATGCCTCCCGGGTACGGCCAGCAGCCCCCCGGCCAGTTCCCCGGTCAGCCCGCCGCCCCGTCCCCGTACGGAGGCGGCGTCCCCCAGGGTTCCGCGCAGGCCGGCGGTGTGACCGCGGCTCTCGCGGCGTACCGCGAGGCTCCCACCGGGCAGCGCTGGACACAGCAGAACGAGAAGCTGATCCGCGTCGACCTCGGCGTCAGCGAGCAGGCCGTGCTCGCCCGGCAGGGCAGCATGGTGCTCTACCAGGGCAAGGTCGAGTTCAGCTACAAGGGCGCGGGCTTCGCGGGCCGCGTCGTGGGCAACTCCACCGGCCAGGAGATGCAGCTGATGCGCTGCTCCGGCCGGGGCCAGGTCTTCCTCGCCGAGGAAGCCACGCATCTGCACCCCATCGAGCTCCAGGGGGACGCGATCTGTGTCTCCGCGGAGAACGTCCTCGCCTTCGACGAGACCCTCCAGCACGAGGTGCGCAGGATCGAGGGCCACGGGATCCCCGGTGGCGCGCTGTTCGTGATGCAGTTCCAGGGCACCGGCACGGTCATCGTCAAGACGCACGGCGTGCCCGTCGTCCTGCCCGTCACGCCGACGACGTTCGCCGACTGCCACGCCGTGGTCGCCTGGTCGGCGGCGGCTCAGGCGATCGTCTCCAGCCAGGTCCGGGTGCGCAGCAACGCGTACGCGGGCTCCACGGGGGAGAGCGTGAACCTGCAGTTCCGGGGCGCGCCCGGCAACTTCATCATCGTCCAGCCGTTCGAGGTCTGAGGGAGCCCGTCATGAATCAGCAACTCGCGGGCTTTGCCGCGGCGCCTGTCGCTGCCCGTATGGAGAACCATGGCCACCACATGCTCAAGGTGGCGATGCAGACCGGAAACGACCTCCTCGCGCGCGTGGGCTCGATGGTCGCCTACGAAGGGTTCGTGCAGTACGAGCCCAATCCGCCCGCCGTGCGTCAGATCGCGAAGGAGTGGATGACCGGCGAGGGCGCACCTCTGATGAAGTGCTCCGGAGACGGCCTGCTCTATCTCGCCGACTACGGAGCCGACGTCGTCGTCGTCAACCTGGCGGGCGACTCGCTCTCGGTGAACGGCACGAACCTGCTGGCCTTCGACACGAGCCTCCAGTGGGGCGTCGAACGGGTCAAGGGCCTGGCGAAGTTCGCCGGTCAGGGCCTGTGGAACATCAAGATCTCCGGCCAGGGCTGGGTGGCGCTGACCTCCCGCGGCACTCCGGTCGTCGTCGACTGCGGCCGCGGCGAGGACGAGACGTACGTCGACCCGGACGCCCTGATCGCCTGGTCCCCGAACCTCAAGGTGAAGGGCAAGCGCAGCTTCAAGGCCGGTTCGCTCATCGGGCGCGGCAGCGGCGAGGCCTACCAGATGGGCTTCTCCGGGGAGGGCATCGTCGTCGTACAGCCCAGCGAGGACAGCACCGACCGTCTCCGAGCCCGGGGCTGAGGGGGAGCAACACACCATGCAGAGCCCACTTTTCGCGCACTCCGAGCAGCAGACTCAGGAGCGCTACACCGTCCAGAACCCGCAGCTCCTTCGGGTCGCCCTCGCGGGCCACGACGACATCCTGGCCCGCAAGGGCGCCATGGTCGCCTACCAGGGTCTGATGGAGTTCGACGCCGAGTACCAGAGCCAGGGCAACCAGCGGGCCCGCGCGCACACCGGCGAGGGTCTCGACCTGATGCGCTGCCACGGTCAGGGCACGGTCTATCTCGCCAACCTCGCCCAGTACATCCACGTAGTGGATGTGGACCAGGACGGTCTGACCGTGGACAGCAGCTATGTCCTCGCGCTCGACTCGTCGCTGACTCACCAGGTCATCGCCGTGGACAGCCAGTACGGCATCTCCGGCTCCGGCAAGTACCAGCTCAACATCACGGGACGCGGCAAGGTCGCCCTGATGACCTCGGGCCAGCCGCTGATGCTGCAGGTCACGCCGGACCAGTACGTGAACGCCGACGCCGACGCGATCGTCGCCTGGTCCAACGGACTGCGGGTGCAGATGCAGGCCCAGACGCACTCATCGGGCGTGTGGCGGCGCCGCGGCAACACCGGTGAGGGCTGGGAGCTCAGCTTCATGGGCCAGGGATACGCCCTCGTCCAGCCGAGCGAGATGCTGCCGCCGCAGAACGCCGTCATCGGACAGGGCGCCAGGGCTCAGTACGGCATGGGCCAGCAGGGGGCTCGCGGGCAGAACCAGGGCAACGTCTGGAGCTGAACCCTCTCCGGGCGGGACCGAACCAGAAGGAGCGTGGGGAACCGCGGGCCGGCTTGTGGCTGGTCGCGCAGTTCCCCGCGCCCCTTATGGGGCTCGTTCTAAAGCCGCGCCCTTGTCGCTTCCGTCAGGCGTACGACCGACTTGTCCGCGACCCCCGCCACCTCGTCGTACGTGAACCAGCGCAGGTCCAGTGACTCGTCGCTGATCGCCTCGATCGCCCCGGAGGGGGCGAGAGCGGCGTACTGCACGTCGAGGTGTTGCGTGCACGGCCCCGGGATCGGATGCCGGTCAAGCCGCACCGGGCCGCCCGGCAGGAGCGTGAGGCCGGGGATGCCGGACTCCTCCGTCGCCTCACGCAGCGCGGCCGCGGCCAGCGTCGGGTCACCCGGCTCGCAGTGGCCACCCATCTGAAGCCACATCTGCAGCTTCTTGTGCAGGGTGAGCAGCACGCGCCCGCGTGACGGGTCGATCACCAACGCGCTGGCCGTCACATGGCCGTCCCCGCAGGACTTCCACATGCCGTCCTCGGGGTGGGCGGCGAGATGGTCCAGGTAGTACTGGCGCAGCTCTTCCTGGTCCTCGTAGCCCTTCAGTACGAGGACCGCGTCGTCGTGAAGGCTCACTTCTCGCTGTCGCCCTTGCCGTCGCTGTCGTCCTCGGTGTCCTTCTTGAGGTCCGGCTTGGCGGAGCCGTCCGCCGCCTCGCCGAGCATCTTGTCCAGCTCGGAGAAGTCCAGCTGCTCGTGGTGCACGAAGCCGTCCGGGTCGTCCAGGTCCGAGGCCGTCGGCAGCATGTCCGGGTGCGCCCACAGGCCGTCGCGTCCGTCCACGCCGCGTGCGTCCGTGAGCGAGGCCCACAGGCGCGAGGCATCCCGCAGGCGGCGCGGGCGCAGCTCCAGGCCGATGAGCGTGGCGAAGGTCTGCTCCGCGGGACCGCCCGTCGCACGGCGCCGGCGCAGCGTTTCGCGAAGGGCGTCGGCGGACGACAGGCGGGGCTTGGCCGCCGCGTGGACCACTGCGTCCACCCAGCCCTCGACGAGCGCGAGAGCCGTCTCCAGGCGCGCCAGGGCGGCCTTCTGCTCGGGAGTGTCCTCCGGCTGGAACATGCCCTGCTGGAGTGCTTCCTGAAGCTGCTCGGGGTTCTGCGGGTCGAGCTGGCCGACCACGTCCTCCAGCTTGGCCGTGTCGACCTTGATGCCGCGGGCGTAGCCCTCGACGGCGCCGAAGAGGTGCGAGCGCAGCCACGGCACGTGGGCGAAGAGCCGCTGGTGGGCGGCCTCGCGCAGCGCCAGGTAGAGCCTGACCTCCTCCTGGGCGATGCCCAGGTCCTTGCCGAAGGCCTCGACGTTCACCGGAAGCAGGGCGGCCTTGCCGGCCGGGCCGAGCGGCAGGCCGATGTCGGTGGAGCCGACGACCTCGCCCGCGAGCACGCCCACGGCCTGGCCGATCTGCTGGCCGAACATGGCGCCGCCCATGGAGCGCATCATCCCGATCAGCGGGCCCGCCATGGCCTGCATCTCTTCGGGCAGCACGTCACCCATGGCGAGGCCGACGCGCTCGGCGACCGGGTCGACCAGCTCCTTCCACACCGGAAGGGTCGCCTCGACCCACTCGGCGCGGCTCCAGGCCACGGCCACGCCCGAGCCGGACGGCAGCGACGTCGCGTCGTCGAGCCACAGGTCGGCGAGGCGGACGGCCTCCTCGACCGCGCCGCGCTCCGTGGGACCGACGCTGGAGTCCTTGGTGCCGTCGGGCGTCCCCTGGGAGACGGTCTGGCGGGCGATGTCCTTGGCCATGTCCCAGTTCACCGGGCCACCCTCGTACGAGAGCATCTGGCCGAGCTGCTGGAACGCGGCGCCCAGGTCGTTCGGATTCATCGAACCGAACATCGCGGCGAACGGATTGTCACCGCCCTGGCCGCCTGGACCGCCCGCGCCGGGCAGGCCTCCGAAGCCGAACGGGTTCCCAGGGCCGCCACCGGCACCCTGTCCCCCTCCGGGGCTGTCCTTCTTCTTGCCCTCGTCGCCGTTCTCCGGCTCCTCCGGCGGAAGGCCGAATCCGAATGGGGTGTCACTCACGGGATTCCTCGGCTCGTCAGGCCGCCGGTACTGTTCCGGCGGCGGCTGCCTTACAACACCACCCAGCGTAGACACCGTGACGGGATCGGGCCTCAGTGCTTCGCCGACTCATGGCCTGCGGCAGGATGGATGCCACCTGGTACGTACGCGTCATTCGCGTATCTACTGAAGACAACCGCTGGAGACGCCTGGTGAGTTCCCCAGATCCACAGGTTCGCGCAGCGCGAAACCTTTCTACACCGGCTCCTGTCCGAGGGCCCGTGGTCGCCGTCACCGGCGCCGCGTCCGGCGTGGGCGCTCTGCTGACCGAGCGCCTTGCGGCGTCCGAAGAGATCAAGCAGGTCGTCGCCATCGACGAGCGGCGGGGCGAGTGCGCCCAGGCCCAGTGGCACATCCTGGACGTCAGGGATCCGGCCATCGCCGAGAAGCTGCGGGGCGCGGACGTCGTGGTCCACCTCGCGCTCGATCTCGACCTGGAGACCGACGCCGCCGCCCGTACGGCGTACAACGTGCGGGGCACGCAGACCGTCCTGACGGCCGCGGCGGCGGCCGGTGTCCACCGTGTCGTGCTCTGCACGTCGGCGATGGTCTACGGAGCGCTGTCCGACAACGAACTGCCCCTCTCCGAAGACTCCGAATTGCGCGCCACCGCGGAGGCGACCGGCGTCGGTGACCTCCTCGAGGTCGAGCGGCTCGCCCGGCGCGCGCCCCGCGCCCACCCCGGACTGAACGTCACCGTGGTGCGGCCCGCGGTCCTGGTGGGCGGCACCGACACCGCTCTCACGCGGTACTTCGAGTCGCCCCGGCTGCTCGTGGTGGCGGGCTCGCGCCCGGCCTGGCAGTTCTGCCATGTCGAGGATCTGTGCAGCGCTCTGGAGTACGCCGTCCTGGAGAAGGTCGACGGGGAGCTGGCTGTCGGCTGCGACGGATGGCTGGAGCAGGAAGAGGTCGAGGAGCTCAGCGAGATCCGCCGTATGGAGCTGCCCTCCACGGTGGCCCTCGGCGCGGCGGCCCGGCTGCACCGGATCGGTCTCACTCCGTCCCCCGCCGGTGACCTCGCGTACACGATGTACCCGTGGGTGGTCAGCGTCAGCAGGCTGCACGACGCCGGATGGCGGCCGCAGTGGACCAACGAGGAGGTCCTCGCGGAGCTGCTCGAAGAGGTCGCGGGGCGCCGGACCGTGGCGGGACGCAGGCTCGGGCGCAAGGACGCGACGGCCGCGGGCGCCGCCGGTGCGACGGTCGCGCTGCTTGGCGCGGCTGCGGTGGTGCGGCGCGCGCGGAAGGCGCGGCGCCGGATCTGAGGCTCACCGCGGGCCTGTAGGGAGCTCCACCGCGGGTCTGTAGGGAGCTCCAACGCGGCACGCGCGCGTGCCGGGTGAAAGCGCTATTCCGTGATGTCCGTGCCGTGCGGCACCATGGCCGCATGGCACGCACCACGAACGACCACCCCGGCGAGCAGGCCGCTCAGGACCCCATCCGGCTGCTCGCGATCCGTGACACACCGCTCTCCCTGGACGAGGTGTTCCGGGCTGTCGGCGACGATGCCGCGGGCGGCACGGCGCTCTTCGTGGGGACGGTGCGCAATCACGACGGCGGTGCGGACGTCGACGCGCTCGGCTATTCGACCCACCCGACGGCCGAGGCCGAGATGCGCCGGGTGGCCGAGAAGGTCGTCGCCGAATACCCGGTCCGCGCCCTGGCCGCCGTCCACCGCGTCGGCGACCTGGCGGTGGGTGACCTCGCGGTCGTCGTGGCCGTCTCCTGCCCGCACCGCGGGGAGGCCTTCGCCGCCTGCCGCAAGCTGATCGACGACCTCAAGCACGAGGTGCCGATCTGGAAGCACCAGCGCTTCTCCGACGGCCAGGAGGAGTGGGTCGGCGCCTGCTGAGCGCCGACGCGGCCGGGGCCGGCTTGTGCACGGTCTGGGTGGCCCTACACGGTCGGCGGACGGAGTCCGACGCGGTCGGTCGAAGCCTGGGAGGCCCGCCAGGGCCGAGCAGTGCGAGAGCGGCCATCAGGAATTGGGTCGGCCAGGAGGAGTGGGTCGGCGCCTGCTGACTCCTTGGGCCAGGGTGTGCTGACCTCTTCCCCTCCCCGTCGGGCCAGTTGGACCAAGAGCTTCCGGTTGCGTAACCCGACCCCTGCCGTGAGCGTTGACACAGCGGATGGTTAATCTGCTGATCAGTCAGTTGCGGTCGCATATGGGGTCGGGAGGTCGACATGGCATCACTTGCCTGGTTGCTGATTCCGCTTGCGGCAGCTGTCGGTGCGGGTCTTTGGGGTGGCTGGGCGGCGCGCAACCGCAGGTCGGGCAAGACCGGGGACCACAACGAGCTCCACGGCTACGCGGCCTTCCGCGAGGCGATGGACAAGTCCCGCTCCGGTACGTGAGGCCCGGGGCCCGATGGTCCCCGACAGGCCCGCAGGCCCCGTACGGACTGGCCCCAGCGGTGCACTGACAGGCAGGTCCCGTACTGTCGTTCCATGCCACGCCGCACCGCGACGATGCTCGCCTCCACCCTGATGCTGATCGCGCTGCTCTGCGCCGGAGTCCTCATCAAAGTGCCGTACTCGGTGATGTCCCCGGGCCCCACGGTGAACACTCTCGGCGACCACGGCGGCGAGCCGGTGCTGCAGATCGGCGACCGCAAGACCTATCGGACGACCGGTCACCTCAACATGACGACGGTCAGGGTCACCAGCGCCGACTACAACATGAACATCGCGGAGGCTGTGTACGGCTGGCTGGCCCACGACAACATCGTGGTGCCGCACGAAACCCTCTACCCGGACGGCAAGACCGAGCAGCAGTCGAGCCAGGAGAACGCCGAGGAGTTCAGCCAGTCCCAGGAGAGCGCCAAGGTCGCCGCGCTGCGGAATCTGAAGATCCCGGTGAAGTCGCAGGTCATCGCCTCCACCGTCTCCAAGGACAGCCCCGCCGAGGGCAAGCTGCACGCGGGCGATGTCATCAAGAAGGTCGACGGCACGCCCGTGAAGGAGATGACGGACGTCTCCAAGCTGGTCACCAAGCACAAGCCCGGCCAGGAAGTCGTCTTCAGCATCGTCCCCGTCAAGGAGGCCGCTGCCGCCGAAAAGGCGAACAAGGAGCCGACCCGGACGGAAGACGTCAAGATCGCGACGAAGAAGGCGGATGACGACGGCCGCGCGATCGTCGGCATCGAGGCGGGTACCGATCACACGTTCCCGTTCACCATCGACATCAAGCTCGCCGACGTCGGCGGCCCCAGCGCCGGACTGATGTTCGCGCTCGGCATCGTGGACAAGCTGACGCCGAACGACCTCACCGGCGGGCACTTCGTGGCAGGCACCGGCACCATCGAGGACAACGGCAAGGTCGGCCCGATCGGCGGTATCGGGATGAAGACGGTCGGCGCGCGCGAAAAGGGCGCCGAGTACTTCCTGACGCCGAAGGAAAACTGCGCCACTGCCGCCAAGGACGTCCCGGACGGGCTCACGCTCGTCAAGGTGGACACCATCGACGACGCGGTCGCCGCCCTCAAGGACATCCGCAGGGGCGACACCGCGGACCTGCCGCAGTGCACGGTGAAGAAGTAGCGGACGAAAGTACGCGGGTGGGGGCATCCCCCACCCGCGTACGAGAACGCGTACGAGAACAGCGCGGTGTCAGTCGGCGAACGTGGCCGCCAGCGCCTCCGCGAGCCCCGGAACCAGGTCGGACCCGGTGAGGACCTCGGTCGGCGAGTCCTTCTCGCGCAGCCGCAGGGCCGAGTCACGCGCGCCGTCACGGAGCACCGCGACCGTCATGCGGACCTCCTGGCGGTCCGGATGCTCGGCCACCCACTTCGCGAGCTGAGCCTCGCTGAGCCCTTCGGGTACGGACGTCTCCGCCGACGGCGGAAGCATCAGGCGCTCCACCGTGAGGGCGCAGCCCGCCACGGCGTCCGGCCAGGCGATGGTGCCGAGGAACTCGTCCAGCGGCTTGCCCGCCGGAATCTCCTCCTGCTCGATGGGGGTGAGGGCGGTCTCCTCGGGGGAGTTGTCGAGGCCGAGCTGGGTGGCAAGGCCGGGTTCCTGGGTGCGCAGTCGCGCCGTGTCTACGAGCGCGAAGAGGCGTGCGGGCTGGTCCCAGCCGAGGCCGGACGCGTACTCATCGATCTCGAGCACGGCACGGGTGAGGGGGCTCGCTGCCATGGGAGTGTTGGACATGGTCACAATCCTGCCTCGTTAGTCCCGCAAAACGGGAACTGAGTAAAGCGTGAGTAAGTTGCATAGGTGTGGGTCCACGATCAAAGGGACCTGACGGATCAACAGAATCAACATCGAACTTCGAGGTGCGCACCTTGGCTTTCCAGATGCCGGACCGCGGCGGAGGCCCGACGGGGCCACGGATCAGAGTGGGCCGACCGTCCCGTCGTGTCCGGACCCTGCTCATGACACTGGGCATCCTGGCTGTACTCGCCATGGTGTTCGTCATGTTCGCGGGGTTCTGGACGGACTGGCTCTGGTACCGCTCGGTCAACTATTCGTCGGTCTTCACGACGACACTGTGGACCAAGATCGGCCTGTTCTTCGTCTTCGGCCTCCTGATGGCGGCCGCGGTCGGACTCAACATCTGGCTGGCGCACCGGCTGCGCCCGCCGCTGAGCGCCATGTCGATGGAGCAGCAGAGCCTCGACCGGTACCGCATGAGCATCGCGCCGTACAAGAAGTGGCTGCTGCTCGGCATCGCCACGCTCGTCGGCCTGATCGCGGGCGCGTCGGCAGCGGGCCAGTGGCGCACATGGCTGCTGTGGGTGAACGGCGTCCCCTTCGGCCAGAAGGACCCGCAGTTCCACCTGGACGTGTCGTTCTTCGCGTTCGACCTTCCCTGGTACCGCTTCATGCTCGGCTTCGGCTTCGCGGCCACGGTGCTCTCCCTGATCGCCGCCGCCCTCACCCACTACCTGTACGGCGGGCTGCGGATCACCAGCCCCGGCGCGCGGGCCACGGCGGCGTCGACGGGGCACCTGTCGGTGCTGCTCGGCGTCTTCGTGACGCTCAAGGCCGTGGCGTACTGGCTCGACCGGTACGGCCTCGCCGTGAAGTCCAGTGACTTCAAGGCGACGGGCGACTGGACGGGCCTTCGCTACGTGGACGCGAACGCGTACCTGCCGGCGAAGACCATCCTGTTCTGCATCGCCGTCATCTGCGCCCTGCTCTTCTTCGGGACGCTGTGGCGGCGCACCTGGCAGCTGCCGGTCATCGGCTTCGGCCTGATGGTCCTCTCCGCCATCCTCATCGGCGGTCTGTACCCGGCCATCGTGCAGAAGTTCCAGGTCTCGCCGAACGAGCAGGCCAAGGAAGCGCCGTACATCCAGAAGAACATCAAGGCGACGCGCGACGCGTACGGCATCAGCGGCGTGAAGCCCGAGGACTACAAGGGCGCGGGCAAGGCCGACGAGGACCCCAAGAAGAAGCGCGAAGACGCGGACGCGGCAGCCAACTACCGGCTGAACGACCCGAACATCGTCTCGCCGACGTTCCAGCAGCTGGAGCAGGAGCGCGAGTACTACCGCTTCCCGAAGACCCTGGACGTGGACCGTTACAACGGCCAGGACACCATCGTCGGTCTGCGTGAGCTCAGCCTCGACAAGCTCGACAAGCGCAACTGGATCAACGACCACTTCGCCTACACCCACGGCTATGGAATGGTCACCGCCAAGGGCACGGAGACCAAGAAGGGCTCCAAGGGCGCCCCGGACTTCACGGAGTCCGGCCTGCCCACATCCGGCAGCCTCGGCGAGTACGAGCAGCGGGTCTACTACGGCGAGAAGACGAACCAGTACTCGATCGTGGGCGGGCCCCAGAAGGAGCTCGACTACGAAGAGGACGGCGGCGGTCAGAAGACCTACAGCTACAAGGGCAACAGCGGGGTCAACCTCTCCAACCCGATCAACCGCGCCGCGTACGCCGTGTCCTTCGGCGAACCGCAGATGCTGTACTCGGGCGCGATCGGCGAAGGGTCGCGGATCCTCTACAACCGCACCCCCAAGGAGCGCGTCGAGTCGGTGGCTCCCTGGCTGACCATCGACGGCGACACGTATCCGACGGTGGTCAACGGCAGGATCCAGTGGGTCGTCGACGCCTACACGACCAGCAACGGCTATCCGTACGCGTCGCGGACCACGCTCGGCGACACGACGGCCGACTCGCTGTCCGAGGCCGACGACCAGCGCGCTGTGGTGGCCCAGCAGAACCAGGTCAACTACATCCGCAACTCGGTGAAGGCGACCGTCGACGCGTACACCGGCGAGGTCGAGCTCTACACCTGGGACGACAAGGACCCGGTCCTCAAGACCTGGAAGAAGGCGTTCCCGGACACCGTCAAGGACAAGGGTGAGATCCCCAAGGCTCTGATGGACCACCTGCGCTATCCCCAGGACATGTTCAAGGTGCAGCGCGAGCTCCTGACGCTCTACCACGTCACGGACCCCGGCCAGTTCTACAACGCGAGTGACGCGTGGCAGGTGCCGAACGACCCCACGAAGAAGGACAACAGCGCGGTCCCGCCGTACTACTTGTCCATGAAGACGCCGGGTGCGACGCAGCAGCAGTTCTCACTGACGACGACGTTCACCCCGAGCGGGCGGCCCAACCTACGGGCCTTCATGACGGTGGACGCCGATGCCAGAAGCAAGAACTTCGGCACGATGAAACTGCTGAGAGTCACGGGCGACGTGGACGGCCCGGAACAGGTCCAGAACAAGCTGAACTCGATGACGCAGGTCGGTAACTTCGTCCGGGACATGAAGGGCGCCGACTCCGACGTCCTGTACGGAAATCTGCTGACCGTGCCACTGGACGACGGGTTCCTCTACGTCGAGCCCGTGTACGTACAAGGGCGTAAGTCGGCGTATCCGCTCCTGAAGAAGGTGGCGGTGTCGTACGGCACGGAGACCGCGTTCGCGGACTCCCTGAGCGACGGCCTCAACGAGGTCTTCGGTGCCGACGGGGGGACCACCAAGCCACCGGCCGACGGCACGGACGAACCGGCTGATCCGCCCAAGTCGAGCGACCCGACGGTGCAGGCTGCCCTGGACGACGCCCAGACGGCGTTCGAGGACGGGCAGCAGGCCCTGAAGGACGGCGACTGGGAGGCGTACGGCAAGGCGCAGGACGAGCTCCAGAAGTCGCTGCAGCGAGCCGAGGACGCCCAGGCCAAGGCGGACGACAAGGACGGCAAGGGCGACAAGGCGAGCGACGGCAAGGGCGACAAGAAGGGCGGCTGACCAGCTGCGAAACACCACCTCCGCGCCGTGGTACTGTTTGAACACAACGGCGCGGGGTGGAGCAGCTCGGTAGCTCGCTGGGCTCATAACCCAGAGGTCGCAGGTTCAAATCCTGTCCCCGCTACTAAAGGTGAAGGCCCGGATCCTTATCGGATCCGGGCCTTCGTCGTGTGTGCGTGAGGCCGTGGCGGCGTGCGCTGGTCTGTGCGAACCCTGCTCCGCCCGGGGGGAGTTGGGAAATCTGTGTTTGACTTATCTCTCTGTGGGCAAGTCGACAAAACGCTGTAGTGACCTCACTGGCTGCGGTATATCAGGTATACCCAGGTTGCAGGTGGTGCGACGATGGACGTTATGGGGGACAAGGCAACTCTGTTGGAGACAGGGCGGTTTGTGCAGCCGGCCGACCGGGAGGATCCCGGGGCTGCCGCAGAGGAAATGAGCCATCGGCTGGCCGCCGAGGCCGGAGACGTCGACGCCATGAGCGTCCTGGGAAGCCTTCTGCTGCGCCGTGGTGATCTCGACGGGGCCGAATCCATGCTGCGCGCGGCGACCGCCGAGGGCGACCGCGCCGCGGCCAACAACCTCGGAGTCCTCCTCCACCAGCGTGGGTACGGCGACGAGGCGGCCGGATGGTGGCGGGTCGCCGCCGTCGCCGGTTCCGCCGCGGCCGCGCACTCGCTCGGGCGCCACCACCGCGAGCGCGGCGACGAGCCCGCCGCGGAGTACTGGCTGCGGCAGTCCGCCGAGCAGGGCCACGCCCTGGGTGCGTACGCCCTCGCCGATCTTCTTGAGCACCGCGGTGACGTCGGCGCCGAGCGCTGGATGCGGGCATCGGCCGAGCGCGGTCACCGCGAGGCCGCGTACCGGATCGCCCGCGCCCTGGACCGGCGGGCCACGGCCGAGCGCACGGACACCAAGTCCGCAGCCGACGCGGCCGGGCCCGCCGCCGAGGCCGAGCAGTGGTACCGCCAGGCCGCCGCGCGCGGGCACCGGCGGGCCGCGCTGCACCTCGGCGCGATCCTGGAGCAGCGCGGCGAACTGAAGGAGGCGGGGCGCTGGTACCTCAACTCCGCGAAGGGCGGGGAGGCGCGTGCCGCCTGCGCCCTCGGCTTCCTGCTGCGCGACGCGGGCGACGAGGAGAGCGCCGCCGTCTGGTGGCTGAAAGCCGCCCAGGACGGCGACGGGAACGCCGCCAACGCCCTGGGCGCGCTGCACGCCGAGCGAGGTGAGACCCAGACCGCCGAGCGGTGGTACAGGGCCGCCATGGACGCGGGTGACGTGAACGGCGCGTACAACCTCGGTCTCCTCTGCGCCGAGCAGGGCCGGACCGTGCAGGCCGACCAGTGGTACAGGCGTGCCGCGTACGCCGGCCACCGCGAGGCCGCCAACGCGCTTGCCGTGCTGCTGCTCCAGGGCGGCGACGCGGCGGGCGCCGAGCCGTGGTTCTCCAAGGCCGCCGAGGCGGGCAGCGTGGACGCGGCCTTCAACCTCGGGATTCTGTACGCGTCCCGCGACGACGAGAGCTCCGCCCTGCCCTGGTACGAGCGTGCGGCGGCGGCCGGGCACACCGAGGCCGCGCTCCAGGTCGGCACCGCGCGGCTGCGGGACGGGGACGAGCAGGAGGCCGAGCGGCATCTGCGGTGCGCGGCGGGCGGTGGCAGCGCGGAGGCGGCGTACCGCCTCGGCACCGTCCTCGACGCGCGGCAGCCTCCCGCGGGCCCGCCCGCCCTCGGCGAGCCCGCGGCGGAGAAGACGGAGTGCGAGGAGTGGTACGAGCGTGCTGCCCAGCAGGGGCACCGGCGTGCGCAGGTCCGGGTCGGGATGCTGGCCGCCGGGCGCGGGGATGTCGTCGAGGCGGCGCACTGGTACCGCCTCGCGGCGGACGCGGGCAGCCGCAACGGCGCGTTCAATCTGGGGCTGCTGCTTGCCCGCGAGGGCAGTGAGCCCGAGGCGGCGCTCTGGTGGACTCGGGCCGCGGACGCGGGGCACGGGCGTGCGGCTTTGCGGCTTGCGCTGCTCTACGCTCGGCGCGGGCAGCTGGTCGAGGGGCAGCGGTGGGCTTCGCGTGCCGTGGAGCTTGGGCCTGCCGAGGTTTCCGAGCGGGCGGCTCGCTTGCGCGAAGCGCTTCAGCAGGAGCTGACTGCTTAGCCTCTGCTGGTGCCCCGCCCTGCGACTGCGCTTGTTCTGACTTGCTGTCGCGGGGCGGGTGCTGCCCGGTGGGTGGGCACAGCGGGGGCGTCCAGGGTGGGGTGTGCGCTGCGGAACGCCTGCCCGCAGCAGGGGCGGAACGGGTGCCCACAGCCGGGCCCCGGAACGGATTTGCGCTGGTCGCAGCGTCTGACATACGCTTACAACACAACGGCGCGGGGTGGAGCAGCTCGGTAGCTCGCTGGGCTCATAACCCAGAGGTCGCAGGTTCAAATCCTGTCCCCGCTACTAAAGGCCAGAGGCCGGGAAGCATGAGCTTCCCGGCCTCTGGTGCGTCCGGCGGCAGCTATCGCTTGTGGCCCACCGCCTCCTCGTACAACTTGCGGTTCACCGCCTTGTCCTCGGGGACCTTGTCGCCCTCGGCGACGCCCGCCGTCTCGTACGCCGCCTGGAGCCGGTCCGTGGTCCCGGAGCGGATCTCCCAGTCCATGCGCAGCGACGGAGTCGACCTCAGGACCGCCTCGTCGGTCTTCAGGAGCTTCGCGAGATCGGACACGAAGGCCTTGTCCGCCTTGTAGTCACCGGCGAAGTACGTGTTCACGGTCCTGATGTACGCGCGGAGCAGCGCGACGCCCGCATCCGGGTCCTTCGTCAGGAGGTTGGGGCCGAACAGGAGGCCGCCGAGCGGTTCGCCCTGGGGCTGGCCGCCGAGGAATGCGTACCGCTTGTCTCCGTCGACTTTGCGCCAGACCGGGTCGAGGAGCCAGGCGGAGTCGGTGCCGCCGTTCTGGAGGGCGGTCAGGACGTCGGCCGAACCCAACTGCTGGAACTGGATCTTGTCGAGGCCGCCGCCATGCTTCTTCAAGGTCGTACCCATGGGGTACGAGATGACGGAGCCCTTGCCGATCATGGTGCCGAGTTTGCGGCCCGCCATCGGGACGTGGTCCGCGCTCTCGCCCTTCTTCAGCTTCACCCACAGGCCGCTCTTGGACCGGGGGTCGGGGGAGAAGTTCCCGGCCGCCCACTTGATGGTGAAGCCGCTGGTGATGCCGTTCATGACGGCGGCCTCGGGGGCGGCCCACTGGGCGTCGATGTCCCCCTTGGCGAGGAGGGGGAGGGCGTCGGGGGTCGGGAGCACCTTGAGATGGACGTTCAGGCCCTCCTTCTTGAACTCGCCTTTCTCCACGGCCATTTGGAGCGGCGCGACGTACTCGGCACTCAGCGTGCCGGTCGCGATGGTGATGCTGCGTTCCTCGGGCAGCGGGCGCGGGGCGGGGGCGCCCTTGTCGCAGCGGGCGGGTTCGCGGTCCTCGGCGAGGTCGGACGGGTCCGTCCAACTGCCCTTGCCGCAGCCGGCGACCTCCTTGACGGTGCGGGGCTTCGCGGGCGCGGCCGAGTCCGTGGTGTCGTCCTCCTTCGCGCAGCCCGCGGAGGCGAGCAGCGAGCCCGCCATGAGCAGCGTGGTGAGCGTGGTGATGCGGGTGCGGGTGCGGGTGCGGGCACGCATGGAGCCTCCGAGCGCATTCGTAAGGACGGTCATGACTGGCTTCTGCCTCGGTCGCGCGGGGCCCAGGGAGTGAGCAACCGCCCCGCGATCCGCACCAGTTCGGAGAAGACGACGCCGAGTACGGCGACGCAGACGATGCCGACGAACATCACGTCGTTCTGGAACAGCGCCCGGGAGTCGAAGATCAGATGGCCCAGGCCGTTCGCCGCCGCGATCTGCTCCGACGCGACGATCACCAGGACGGCGACGCCCGCCGCGATCCGCGCGCCGACGAGCACGGCGGGCAGCGAGGCGGGCAGCAGGACGTGCCGGAACATCTGCCACGGTGAGGCGCCGAAGACCTGGCCCGCGTCACGGTGGCCGGAGGGTACAGCGAGCACCGCCGCCATCGTCGAGATCCAGACGAAGAAGAAGACGGTGGCCGCCACGAGCGCGATCTGCGGGCCCTCTCCGAGGCCGAACATGTTCAGGAAGACGGGCAGCAGGGCCAGCTTCGGTACGACGTACAGCGCGTCCAGGAGCGGTTCGAGCGCCGCGCGTACGAGGGAGAGCGAGCCCATGAGGAGGCCGAGCGCGTATCCGGTGACCGTACCGATCGCGTAGCCCGCGAGCACGCGCTTGAGCGTGGCCCAGACGTCGGGCCACAGGTCGCCGTCCGCCGCGCGCTCCCAGCCGTCCTCGAGGATGGTCTGGGGCGCGGGATAGACGCGGTCGTCGATCCACCCCTGGGTGGCGGCCAGTTGCCAGAGGAGGATCAGGGCGAGGGGGACCGCGACGGCGAGGCCGATCTCCAGGGTGCGGCGCCTGCGGTGGGTGCGGGTGGGGTGCAGCTCCTGGGCGCCCGGCCTGCGGACGAGTAGACCGTCCTCGGGGTCGGCCGCTTTGCGCGGGGTGGCCGTCGTCATGCCGGGACCGCCTCGTCCTGCGAGCCCTTGCGGACCACCTCGCCGCGCAGGAGGTCCCACAACTCACCCTTGAGAGCGGTGAATTCGGGAGTCGTGCGTACGTCGCCGGTGCGGGGCCTCGGAAACGGCGGGCGGTGTTCGGCGATGATGCGGCCCGGACGCGCGGACATCACCAGGACGCGGTCGCCGAGCACGATCGCCTCTTCGAGGCTGTGGGTGATGAAGAGGGTGGTGGTGCGGGTGGTCTGGGTGAGGTCGAGGAGTTCGTCCTGGAGGATCGTGCGGAGCTGGGCGTCCAGGGCTGCGAACGGCTCGTCCATCAGGAGGATCTCGGGCTCGACGGCCAGGGCGCGGGCGATGGCCACGCGTTGGCGCATGCCGCCGGAGAGGGTGGCGGGGTAGGCGTCGGCGAAGTCGGCGAGGCCGAGGCGGGTGAGCCAGTCCCTCGCCCGGGTGTCCGCCTCCCGGCGGGGGACTTTCTGGATGTCGAGGCCGAAGCGGACGTTTGCCTGGACGGTCTTCCAGTCGTAGATGCCGTAGTCCTGGAAGATCATCGCGGCGGGTCGCTGCGCGGTTGTGCGGATGGTGAGCTCGCCCCTGCTGGGCCGCAGGAGGCCTGCGGCTATGCGGAGCAGTGTTGATTTTCCGCAGCCGGAGGGGCCGACGATGCAGGTGAATTCGCCCGGGGCCATCTCCAGGTCGACGGGGCCCAGTGCGTCCACGGCCTTGGGGCCGCGGCCGAAGGTTCTTGTTACTGCGTGGGCTTCTAGTTTCGGGTGCGGATCTCCCACGGGGTTCTCCTTGCGGAGGGCAGGTGGATATTTGGCGCCGCCGACGATATGACGCACCGTCAGATTGCGGAAGGGGTGCGCCCTGGCCGGGATTCGCCGCTGCCCACGAACCACGCGAAGCCCCGGCACCTTGCAGGTGCCGGGGCTTCGTGAACGTACGGAATGAAGTGCTACGCCGCCGCGCAGCTAGGGCACGTACCCCTGTAGGTGACGTCCGCGCCCTCGATCGTGAAGCCGAAGCGTTCCGACTCGGGGAGGCTCGTCAGGGGGTTGCCCGTGGGGTGGACGTCGCGGATCGTGCCGCACTGCGCGCACACCAGGTGCTGGTGGGGGCGGTGGGCGTTCGGGTCGTACCGCTTGGCCCTGCGGTCCGTCGAGACCTCGAGGATCTCGCCGAGGGTCACCAGCTCGCCCAGAGTGTTGTAGACGGTCGCCCGGGAGATCTCGGGCAGCTTGTCCACGGCGCGGCAGTGCACCTCGTCCGCGGTCAGGTGTACGTGGTCCCCGTCGAGCACCTCGGCCACGACGCGTCGTTGCGCGGTCATGCGCCAGCCGCGTCCGCGCAGTCGTTCCAACAGGTCGCTCATGAGAACCAGCCTAACAGGTGGGGAGCCTAAGTCCCGACGAGGTGTGACTTTGGATGTTTACTTGACTTAGACAAAGTCCATCGTAGGATCGGGGGCAGGAAACGCCAAGGGACAGGACTTGCAGGTAATGACGCAGGAGGCGCACGTGACGCAGGGACCGCTCACCACGGAGGCCGGCGCGCCGGTCGCCGACAATCAGAACAGCGAGACCGCTGGTGTCGGCGGTCCGGTGCTCGTTCAGGATCAGGCGCTGCTTGAGAAGCTCGCGCACTTCAACCGCGAGCGCATCCCGGAGCGCATCGTCCACGCGCGTGGCGCCGGTGCGTACGGCACCTTCACGCTGACCCGCGACGTCTCGCAGTGGACGCGGGCGAAGTTCCTCTCCGAGGTCGGCAAGCAGACGGAGACCTTCCTCCGGTTCTCCACCGTGGCCGGCAACCTCGGCTCCGCCGACGCCGTGCGCGACCCCCGTGGCTTCGCGCTGAAGTTCTACACGGAGGAGGGGAACTACGACCTGGTCGGGAACAACACCCCCGTCTTCTTCATCAAGGACGCCATCAAGTTCCCCGACTTCATCCACACGCAGAAGCGCGACCCGTACACGGGCTCGCAGGAAGCCGACAACGTGTGGGACTTCTGGGGCCTGAGCCCCGAGTCGACCCACCAGGTCACCTGGCTCTTCGGTGACCGCGGCATCCCGGCGACGCTGCGCCACATGAACGGGTACGGCTCGCACACGTTCCAGTGGAACAACGAGGCCGGCGAGGTCTTCTGGGTCAAGTACCACTTCAAGACCGACCAGGGGATCAAGAACCTCACCACGGACGAGGCGAACCAGATCTCCGGCCTGGACCCGGACTCCCACCAGCGCGACCTGCGCGAGGCCATCGAGCGCGGCGAGTTCCCGTCCTGGACCGTGCAGGTGCAGATCATGCCGGCGGCCGAAGCGGCGAACTACCGCTTCAACCCGTTCGACCTCACCAAGGTGTGGCCGCACGAGGACTACCCGCCGATCGAGATCGGCAAGCTGGAGCTCAACCGCAACCCGGAGAACATCTTCGCCGAGGTCGAGCAGTCCATCTTCTCGCCCGCGCACTTCGTTCCCGGCATCGGCCCGTCCCCGGACAAGATGCTCCAGGGCCGCCTCTTCGCGTACGGCGACGCCCACCGCTACCGCGTCGGCATCAACGCCGACCACCTGCCGGTGAACCGCCCGCACGCCACCGAGGCGCGCACCAACTCCCGTGACGGCGCGCTGTACGACGGCCGCCACAAGGGCACGAAGAACTACGAGCCGAACTCCTTCGGCGGCCCCTTCCAGACGGACCGGCCGCTCTGGGTGACCACCCCCGTCTCCGGCGGCACCGGCAACCACGAAGCCCCCTCGCACGCCGAGGACAACGACTTCGTGCAGGCGGGCAACCTCTACCGCAACATGTCCGAGGACGAGAAGGCGCGTCTGATCGAGAACCTCGCGGGCAACATCGCGGGTGTCTCGCGCGACGACATCGCCGAGCGTGCGATCAACAACTTCCGTCAGGCGGACGGTGACTTCGGCAAGCGCCTCGAGGCCGCGGTCCAGGCCCTTCGCGGCTGAGATCGTTTGTCGTAACTCCCTTCAGGGAGGAAGCGGGCCGGATCCCCTCGGGGGTCCGGCCCGCCTGCCGTTCCCGGCGTGTGCTCAGACCGGGACGGCCGCCGCGCGCCGCCTGACCGGGGCCCAGCAGCGGATGATGTCGCGGACCGAGACGATGCCGGCCGGTTCGTTCCCCTCCAGCACGATCAGGTGGCGGAAGCCGCCGTGCGACATGGCGTCGGCCGCCTCCTCCAGGGTCCATGACGGTGCGGCGAAGACGACATCGGTCGTGGTGTGCGTGCCGGCGGTCTCGATGTCCGGGTTCTGGCCGAGGCCCACCGAGATGAGGACGTCGCGCTCGGTCAGGATTCCGAGGCCGTAGGTGTCGGGGTCGAGGACGACGGCAGCGCCGACGCGGCGCGCCGACATCAGACGGGCCGCCTGGTGCAGCGTGTGGGCGGGGCCGATGGTGAGGACCGTCGTGCTCATGGCGTCGCGGACGAGCATGGGCTGAGCCACCTCCTGGGGGAATCGCTCACTCGCTCACTCGCACTCGCTCACGAGAAGCAATTCACAAGTTCACAAGTGGGGGGACTCTCAGAGTCGCAGCCATGCGGTGCGTCAACAAGGGGGCGCGTGCTGCCGGTTCAGGGCGTGTGCGCGCGAGAGTCGCGCGGGACGTGCGCCTCAGTAGCGCTGGTATTGAACTGCCCTTGCGTCACCGAGCAACACGAAGGCGGCCCCTCCGCCCCCGCTCAGGGGGTAGAGGGGCCGGGGTCGGAGGTGACCCGCCTCGTGACTCAGCTCCGGTAGAAGACAAACATGCTGCCCGGGTTCTGGGGATCGCGTTCGCAGTGGACGATCGTGACGTGATGGCCCGCTCCCTGGTCCATCTCCCGCTGGGTCTCCGCGGTGAAGCAGTCCGTCGCGGCGTCGCCCGGCGTTTCAACATAGGGGAGGTCGGCGGCCTGGGCGGCTCCGATGGCCAGGCCGGAGAAGGCCAGGACACCGGCGGCGACTGCTGCGCGCTGCAATTTGCGCATGTTTTCTCTCCTTTACGTGCGTACGTTCATTGGTGCGTGTGCGCCTCTGCGGCGCACGGGCCCGCTACTCGCGGAGCGCGGCTGGATCGGACCGGCCCCGCGGTCGGCCGGAGTCGTGTCCAGCCGCAGGGAAGCGCCGCGTCGCGCTCCAAGATCTTTTCGGACGCCTGAACCCCACCACGCGTTCGAATGACGCTTCAAGGGCTCAAGATCCTTCGTTACGGGGCTATTACGAGCTCGCCGGAGCCCTTGCTTTGCGCGTCTCCCCCACTGGCACGACCCCGACCCCTGCTGAGGAACCGACACGTCCCTGAGGCAGCACCTCAGCGACAGGGCCTGAGGCAACCCTCGCATTTCGGTTCCCCGTCGAACGGTGCCGTTCGAATAAAAAGAAACCCTCTCTGCGCTGCGTTTCAGCAGTTCAGAGGGGGCATTCCCAAGTGTGGCGGCGCCAGGATTCGAACCTGGGAAGGCTGATTCGGCAGATTTACAGTCACCTCAGTGGGGTTGATCTGACGTGGCGTTTTCCGCAGGGCCTGGTGCGCTGCCCCACGTTGACCCCACAGAGTCCAGCCTTGGGGCGCATCCTGATCGGAACTCCCTTGCCACGAGGTGCGTCCCAAAGAGAACACGGCTCGCGGTGAGCGGGCCCGCGCCCAAGGGGAGGGCGCATGGGGTGGGTGGAGTGGCTTGTCTTCGGCGTGGTGTGCGCGGCCGCCGGAGCGATGCTCTTGGGGACGATCGGCATGTTCGCCACGGGACACCCCGCCGCACCACTTCTGGCGCTGCTGACTCTTGGTGCCGGAGGCTGGCTCGTGTCCCAAGACTGGCCTCTGACCTGGCAGGAGGCGGCGTTGAGTGGAGTGTGGCCCGTTGCGGCCTTCTTCGCCATGTGCAGCGCGCTCCCGGATGGTGAGACCACCGTGGGGGTGGCTATCGCCTTCCTCATGCTCGCGGTACTCATGGGCGGGGCCTACTTCGTCGTACCCCACTACGTAGAGGGTGCGAAGGGACCGCAGGAACAGAGGCCAGTGGCGTCCCAGCAGCCTGCGCCATCCTCGAAGCCGCCGCCTTCGAAGTCGCCGCGCCCGACACAGTCCCGGACACCGTCCGAGTCTCCCCGTCCGTCGAACTCGTCACCCCCGAACTCGTCTGACTCGCCCGGCACTTCGTCATCTGAGGGCCACGAGCCCTCCTCGACGGCAACCGGCAAGTCCTTCCCGGAGCAGTGGGGGCCGTGGATGGCCTTCGTCGGAGGCGGTACCACCATCGTCCTGGCCTGCTTCCAGATCCACGAAATAGCCGACCGACGGCGCGAGCGCAGGACTAAGGGGCGGGGCCCGACCTGATCCGCAAGCAACGCCCCAGAGCACAGCCGGGCGGGCTCGATGACCCAGCGAAGGGCCTACCGGGATACGGGTTAGTGCCCGCTGCATTGCTCCGCACTGAACTTGAACCTACGACCTCTTCATCCCGAACGCGATCAGTTGCCTCTGGACCTTGCATCGCAGGTCAATGACCTGTTACCGCGCCCGGTGCATCGGCCCGGACGGCACTGAGAAGTCCAAGAGCTTCCCCGATGGACAGAAGCGACTCGCTGAGAAGTGGCTGGCCCAGATCGAGGCGGACATGACGCGCGGGCAGTACATCGACCCTCGGGCCGGTCGCCTCACCGTGCGGCAGCATGCCGAACGCTGGTTGGCGTCCCTCACGATGGACCCCGGCACGTTCGTGGGCACCGAGATGCGCGTTCGTCTGCATGTCCTGCCGTATATGGGTGGCCGCTCGCTTGACTCGCTGAGGCGATCCACATCCGTGAGTGGCTGCGGAAGCTCGAAGACGCGGGATCGGCTCCCTCCTATCAGCGGGTCATCTTCGCGAACCTCAATGCGATGTTGGCGGCTGCCGTCGACGATCGCCTCATCCCGCACAACTCGTGCCGTTCGTCGTCCGTGAAGGCGCCCAAGCCTGAACCTCGTCGGATTGCGCCGTGGGGGCCTGAGCAAGTCCTGGCCGTGCGCTCGGCACTACCGGGTACCGGGCCCGCCAGGTCAAACCGGAGAGCGTCGCTCGCGCGCTTGAGGCTCATATCGCGCAGCATCCGCCCCTGGCCGTGACGCTGCCGTGGCGGTCGGTCGACGGCTCACCGGTCACTGCGCCCTTGCTCTTTCCCAATGCCGAGGGGCGCGCGGTGAATCGCTTCACCTTCAACCTCAAGGCGTGGCGGCCCGCTCTCGACAAGACGGGTATCCCGCGCGGCAGGGAGAACGGCATGCACGCGCTGAGGCACTTCTACGCGTCCGTTCTGCTGGACGCGGGAGAGAGCATCAAGGCGTTGTCGGAGTACCTGGGACATCACGACCCCGGCTTCACGCTGCGGACGTACACGCACCTGATGCCGAGCAGCGAGAAACGCACGAGGGAGGCGGTGAACCGTGCGTTTGAGGACGACCCGAAGACCGATGACGGCCCCACGACGGCCCAGGGAGGTTGAGAACGGAGGAAACGTGCAGGTCAGGAGGTAAGTTGCTTCAGTAGCGCTGGTTGAGATAGCCGAGCAGCTCGCCGTGGAGCAGGCCGTTCGATGCCGCCGCGTTTCCGCTGTGCGGGCCCGGAGCGCCGTCGAGGCCGGTGAAGGTGCCGCCCGCCTCGGTCACGATGATCGCGGTCGCCGCCATGTCCCAGAGCGAGAGCTCGGGCTCCGCGCAGATGTCGATGGAGCCCTCGGCGACCATCATGTACGGCCAGAAGTCGCCGTAGCCACGGGTACGCCAGACCGCGCGCGTGAGGTCCATGAATCCGTCGAGGCGGCCCTGCTCCTCCCAGCCCGAGAGTGAGGAGTACGCGAAGGACGCGTCCTGGAGCCGCGAGACCTTCGAGGCCTTGAGCCGGGTCGCGGAGGTCAGGCTGCGTCCGGTGAACGCCCCCGCACCCTTCGCCGCCCACCAGCGCCGGCCGAGCGCGGGCGCGGACACGACACCCACCACCGGCTGGAAGCCGCCCTCGCCCGCCTCCATCAGGGCGATCAGCGTGGCCCAGACCGGCACCCCGCGTACGTAGTTCTTGGTGCCGTCGATCGGGTCGATCACCCAGCGACGGGGCCCCGTGCCCTCGACGCCGAACTCCTCGCCGAGGATCGCGTCGCGCGGCCGTCCCCGCTTCAGGTTCGACCTGATCAGCTCCTCGGCCGTTTTGTCCGCCTCACTCACCGGCGTCATGTCCGGCTTGGTCTCGACCTTGAGGTCGAGGGCCTTGAACCGGTCCATCGTCGCGGCGTCGGCTCCGTCCGCGAGGACATGGGCAAGACGCAGATCATCGTGGTAGTCGGGCATGAGTGAACAGTATCGATCTCGATGTATCTGAGCCACAGCGCCGTATGTCCGGGCCGTTCCGGGGGATGACGTATACGGTGCCAGGTTGCGCCGGGGCTATTGACACCGCTTCCGAGCACGTCAACTCTGGCCGCAGAGCCGCTCCGGCCCCCGGGAGGCGACAATGCCTGCAGCACGGGAATCCCTACTTGACGCGGCTGGTACGGCGCTCGCACGCCGACCGTGGCCGGCCGTCCGCATGGTCGATGTCGCGGCCACCGCCGGAGTGTCCCGGCAGACCCTCTACAACGAGTTCGGCAGCAAGGACGGCCTCGCGCGCGCCCTGCTCCGACGCGAGACCGACGCCTATCTGCACGGCGTGGAACGGGCGTTGGGCGTGGCGGGCGGCCCGGTCGACCGGCTTGCCGCCGTGAGCGCGTGGACGATCGCCGCCGCGCGCGGGAACGAACTCACCCGGGCCATGCTCACCGGCTGCTGGAGCGAACGCCTGCCCGCGCCGAGCAGGCCCGGGGTCTCAGCGTCGCCCGTTCCGGCGCAGAGGCGCGCGGACGCGGGTGTCCCCTCGCCCGCCGAACTGCTCGTCCTCGTCCGGGACAAGGCGGTGAACGCGCTGAACGGCAGGGCCCGGCCGAAGGACACGGAAGAACTGGCCATGGCCTGCGAGAGCGCCGTGCGGATGGCGTTGTCGTACATCGTCGCGCCCTCGCCCACCGGTGTGGATCCCGTGGAGCTGGTGCGCGGGGTGCTCGGGCGCTGGATCAATGCCTGAGCGGGCCTGCGGCTATTGGGCGGAGCCCGAGAGCTGCAGGCCGATGACGCCGACGATCACCAGCGAGATCGACACGAGCTTGAGCGTGGAGACCACGTCGCCGAGGAAGATCATTCCGTAGATCGCGGTGCCCGCGGCGCCGATGCCCGTCCAGACCGCGTACGCCGGGCCCACGTCGAGCTTGCGCAGCGCGAGGGTGAGCAGACCGAAGCTGCCGAGCGCGAAAGCGGCGAAGGTGATCGTCGGCCAGAGCCGGGTGAAGCCGTGCGAGAGCTTGAGGCAGACCGCGAAACCGGTCTCCAGGAACCCCGCGACGATGACCAGCAGCCACGCCATGTATCTGCCTCCCGCATCCGTACGTTCGGTGACCGCTTCGCCCGGCTCCGCTCAGGCTTGGTGCGATTATGCCCTTGCCGCGGCGCATCGGGCGCAAACAATCGCGAGGTCAGTCGCCCTCGCGTCGCTCTCGGGTCGAGAGCAGCCTGCGCAGTGAGTAAAGACGCGCGGGATCCGCGTGACCCTCCTGGACCCACGCGTCGAGCGCGCAGTCCGGCTCGTCGTGACTGCACGCGCGCGGACACTCCTCCGTACCCGGCACCAGGTCGGGGAAGGCGAGGATGACGCGGGACGGGTCGACGTGGTGCAGGCCGAAGGACCGCACGCCGGGCGTGTCGACCACCCACCCGCCGTCCGAGCCCGCCAGGGGGAGCGCGAGCGCCGACGTGGTGGTGTGGCGGCCGCGGCCCGTGACGGCGTTGACGTGCCCGGTGCTGCGCCGGCGATCCTGCGGCACCAGGGCGTTCACCAGCGTCGTCTTGCCCACTCCGGAGTGGCCGACGAACGCGGTGATCTTGCCGTCGAGCAGCTCGTGCACGCGGGAGAGCTCCGCGCCGTCGGTGAACTCCTCGCGGCTTGTGACCACATAGGGCACGTCGAGCGTGGAGTAGGTCTCCAGGATCTTGTCCGCCGAGGCCAGGTCCGACTTGGTCAGGACGAGGATCGGCTTCAGACCGCCGTCGAACGCGGCCACGATGCAGCGGTCGATCAGGCGCGGGCGCGGCTCCGGGTCGGCGAGGGCGGTGACGATGGCGAGCTGGTCCGCGTTGGCGACGACCACCCGCTCGTACGGGTCGTCGTCGTCGGCCGTGCGCCGTAGGACGGATGTGCGCGGCGAGATGCGCACGATGCGCGCCAGAGTGTCCTTCTTGCCGGAGAGATCACCGACGAGCGAGACCTGGTCGCCCACCACGGCGGCCTTGCGGCCCAGTTCGCGGGCCTTCATGGCCATCACGATCCGGTCGTCGACCAGGACGGTGAGGCGGCCCCGGTCGACGGTGAGGACCATGCCGTCGGACGCGTCCTCGTGCTTGGGCCTGATGTGGGTGCGCGGGCGGTTGCCCTTGCGGTTGGGGCGGACGCGGATGTCGTCCTCGTCGGGGTTCTTTCCGTAGCGGCGCATGTTCTGGATCCGCCCGTCAGTTCCCGAGCATTCCGGTCCAGAGGTCGGGGAAGTCGGGCAGCGTCTTCGCCGTCGTCGCGACATTCTCGATCTGTACGCCCTCCACCGCCAAGCCGATGATGGCGCCCGCGGTGGCCATGCGGTGGTCGTCGTACGTGTGGAAGATCCCGCCGTGCAGACGGCGCGGACGGATGTGCAGGCCGTCGGAGGTCTCGGTGACGTCGCCGCCGAGTGCGTTGATCTCCTTGGTGAGGGCCGCGAGGCGGTCCGTCTCGTGCAGCCGCAGGTGGGCGACGCCGCGCAGGGTCGACGGGGAGTCGGCAAGGGCCGCGACGGCCGCGATGCCGGGGGTCAGCTCGCCGACCTCGCTCAGGTCCACGTCGATGCCGTGGATCGATCCTGAGCCGGTGAACACGAGCCCCTGCGGGGACAGTTCGCAGGAACCGCCCATCTCGGTGAAGATCTTCCGCAGCTTGTCGCCGGGCTGCGTGGTGTGCGCGGGCCAGTCCGGGACGGTCACCCGGCCGCCGGTCACCAGCGCGGCGGCCAGGAACGGCTGGGCGTTGGAGAGGTCGGGCTCGACGGTCAGATCGCGGCCGAGCAGGGCGCCGGGGGTGACCCGCCACACGTTCGGCTCGCCGCCCGACTCCGGGGTGTCCACCTGGACGCCGGCCGAGCGGAGCATGTCGACGGTCATCCGGATGTGCGGCATGGAGGGCAGGGCGGAACCGGTGTGACGTACCTCGACACCCTGGTTGAAGCGCGGTGCGGAGAGCAGCAGGGCGCTGACGAACTGGGAGGACGAGGAGGCGTCGATCTCGACCGGGCCGCCGTCGAGGGCGCCGCCGCCGTGCACGGTGAGGGGCAGCGCGCCGCGGCTGTCGTCGTCGATGCGGGCGCCGAGCGCGCGCAGGGCGTCGATCACGCCGTTCAGCGGACGCTCGTAGGAACGGGGATCGCCGTCGAAGCGGATCGGGCCGTCGGCGAGGGTGGCGACCGGGGGAAGGAAGCGCATGACCGTTCCGGCGTTGCCGACGTCGACCGTGGCGGGGCCGTGCAGACCGGACGGGATGATCCGCCAGGCCTCACCGGAACCGTCCGGGCCCACGCCTTCCTCGATGCCGACGCCGAGTGCGCGCAGGGCGCCCGCCATCAGCAAGGTGTCGCGGGAGCGCAGCGGGCGGCGCAGCCAGCCGGGCTCGGCGGCGAGGGCGGCGAGGACGAGGCCGCGGTTGGTGACCGATTTGGACCCGGGCACATGGACCGTCGCGGCGACGGCTCCGCTCGCGTGCGGGGCTGGCCAGAGGGTGCTGTGCGCTGGGTTTACGGTCATGCTCACACTTTAGTGGCTCACGGTAATGGCGCAGTCGGCGCTGCTCAGAGGTCGAGCAGCCAGCGACCGCCGCCTATCAGTGAGCAC
The DNA here is from genome assembly GCF_042795295.1 of Streptomyces sp. NPDC056486. NCBI lineage: Bacteria > Bacillati > Actinomycetota > Actinomycetes > Kitasatosporales > Streptomycetaceae > Streptomyces > Streptomyces sp. NPDC056486. The sequence continues at coordinate 15,840 of NZ_JBHTSF010000066.1, read as the reverse complement.
AGCGAGACGGCGTGGAAGAGGAAGAGCCACATCCCCGCGGGGACGTGCGTGAGCCGGGACAGCTGGTCCGCGTCCGAGTCGCCCGCGCCACCGCGCCTGCGCTTGGACTGCAGCTCGAAGGCGGGACGTACGCCTCCCAGGAGCAGGAACCACACCACCGCGTACGCGAAAGCCGCCTGCACCTGCGAGCTGGTCAGCCAGGAGACGAGCAGGAAGGTGCCGCCGGTGATGATCACCGTGAGGGCGCCGTACGCGTTCCGGATCATGACGAGCATCACGATGAGCAGCGCCGTCGCGAGCCACAGGAACGCCGTGATGTGACCGGCGGCAAGGAGCGCGGCGCCGCCGAGGCCGAGCAGGGGCGGCGCGGTGTAGCCCGAGGCCGCGGTGAGGATCATGCCGAGGCCCGTGGGCTTGCCGCGCGAGACGGTGAGGCCGCTGGTGTCGGAGTGCAGCCGGATGCCGTCGAGACGGCGGCCCGTGAGCAGGGCGACCAGGCCGTGGCCGCCCTCGTGGGCGATGGTGATCGCGTTGCGGGCCACTCGCCAGACGCCGTGCGGGACGACGACGGCGAGAGCGACTATGCCGGTGATGATCACCAGCCATTCGTCGGGGGCCGCCTGTGTGCCGAAGACCCGGTCCCAGAGGTCGGTCAGGCTGGCGTTCGCGGTACTTTCCATTGCTCGGACCGGCTCCTCTGGGTGTACGGGGTCTGGCAGTCTGGCACGTATGTGCGGACGGTATGCATCGAGTCGTAGGCCCGAGGATCTCGCAGGAGTCTTTGAGATCGAGAAGTGGGAGCCGGAAGAGGCGCTCGCCCCCGATTACAACGTGGCCCCCACGAAGGAGGTCTACGCGGTCCTGGACCGTCCGGTGAAAGACGCGGAAGACCCCCGCCCGGTTCGCCAGCTGCGCACACTCAAGTGGGGCCTCGTCCCGTCCTGGTCCAAGACGCCCGAGGGCGGTGCCCGGATGATCAACGCCCGCGCGGAGACCGTGCACGAGAAGCCCTCGTACCGCCGGGCCTTCACGTCCCGCCGCTGCGTCATCCCGGCCGACGGCTACTACGAGTGGGTCACGGCATCCGGCGAGCGCGACCTTGAGGTCGAGGGCAAGAAGAAGCGCCCCCGCAAGCAGCCGTACTTCGTGACGCCCGCCGACGGTTCGGTCTTCGCGATGGCGGGGCTCTATGAGTTCTGGCGCGACAAGACGCTGCCGGACGAGCACCCCCTCGCCTGGTGGGTGACGTGCACGGTGATCACCACGGAGGCGGAGAGCTCGCCCCTGGCGAAGGGGCCCGAGGAAGGCCCGCGCTCGCTGGCCGACATCCACCCGCGGATGCCCCTCATGCTGACGCCGGACCGCTGGGACGCCTGGCTCGACCCGTCGCGCACGGACCCCGAGGACCTGCGGACGCTCCTGGAGCCGCCGCCGCACGGCCTGATGCGGGCCTACCCGGTGTCGACGGCGGTCAGCAACGTACGCAACAACGGGCCGGAGTTGCTTACGGAGCTGGAGGGGCCCGAAGAGGGCACACTCTTCTGACGTGACCAAGAGCGAGAGCAAGAGCGAGATCAAGAGCGGGACGAAGAGCGAGATCGTTGAGACCGACGCCGGTGAGGCACGCATCACCTGGCACCCCGCGCCGAAGAGCAAGGCGCGGCTGATCCTGGCCCTCAGCCACGGCGTAGGCGGCGGTATCGAGGCCCGTGACCTCCAGGCCGTCGCCGCCGCCCTGCCCGCGCACGGCGTCACCGTCGCCCTCGTGGAGCAGCCCTGGCGGGTGGCGGGCAAGAAGCTCGCGCCCGCCCCGAAAACCCTTGACGTGGGATGGCGGGGCCTGTGGCCCGCGCTGGCGAAGCCCGGCCTCCCGGTGATCGCGGGCGGCCGCAGCGCGGGGGCACGCGTGGCCTGCCGTACCGCCACCGAGCTGGGCGCTGCCGCCGTGCTGGCCCTGAGCTTCCCCCTGCACCCGCCGGGCAAGCCGGAGAAGTCCCGCGCGGAGGAACTGCTCGGCGCCGGAGTGCCGACCCTCGTCGTGCAGGGCGGCAACGACCCCTTCGGGAAGCCCGCCGAGTTCCCCGAAGGGGCGTACGAGCTGGTGGAGGTTCCCTACGCCGATCATGGCTTCGCTATTCCCAAACGCGCGGACATCGGCGAGGCCGAGGCCATGACGCTCATCACGGATGGCGTCACGCGGTGGACGGGAATGTTGGGTGGATGACCTCTGTTGTGCCGAACAGACGCTAAACGCTGTTCGTACGAGAGGAAGTCCGCCGCATGGGTTCGACCATCTGCCCGGCCCGCTCCAGCGCCTCTGACCTGGACTGGACGGTGCTGAGCGCGCCCAAGACCGCTCCTATTCGAGCGGCGGCGGGACCGGATCGTCGTCTATCCTCCGATTCGAGTGGGACTGTTTTCGGTCTCACCACGTCTTCGGAGGAGGTGGGTCCGTTCACTGGGACCGACGCAGGGGCCGAGCACGGCCAGGCGGAGCGACCCGACGGAAGCGCTGAGACATCGGCGGAGCGCACGGCCCGCTTCGAGCGGGACGCCCTGGGCTTCCTCGACCAGATGTACTCGGCGGCGCTGCGCATGACGCGCAACCCGGCGGACGCGGAGGACCTGGTGCAGGAGACCTACGCCAAGGCGTACGCGTCGTTCCACCAGTTCCGTGAGGGCACCAACCTCAAGGCGTGGCTGTACCGCATCCTCACCAATACGTTCATCAACTCGTACCGCAAGAAGCAGCGCGAGCCCCAGCGCAGCGCCGCCGAGGAGATCGAGGACTGGCAGCTCGCACGCGCCGAGTCGCACATGTCCACAGGTCTGCGCTCGGCCGAGTCGCAGGCGCTCGATCACCTGCCGGACTCCGACGTGAAGTCCGCGCTGCAGGCGATCCCCGAGGAATTCCGCATCGCCGTCTACCTGGCAGATGTAGAGGGCTTTGCGTACAAGGAGATCGCGGACATTATGGGGACACCCATCGGTACGGTGATGTCCCGGTTGCACCGCGGCCGTCGCCAACTGCGCGGCATGCTCGAGGACTACGCCCGTGACCGCGGCCTCGTCCCCGCCGGCGCTGCGTCAGAGTCGTCGAACGAAGCGAAAGGCTCAGGCTCATGAGCTGCGGAGAGCCGCACGAGACGGATTGCAGTGAGGTCCTGGACCATCTCTATGAGTTCCTGGACCGAGAGATGCCGGACAGCGACTGCACCAAGTTCGAGACGCACTTCGAGGAGTGCTCTCCGTGCCTGGAGAAGTACGGCCTCGAGCAGGCGGTCAAGAAACTGGTGAAGCGCTGCTGCGGCCAGGACGACGTGCCGGTCGACCTGCGCTCCAAGGTCATGGGACGCATCGATCTGATCCGTTCGGGCGAGGCCGTGCCCGAGCATGATGTGACGGTGGAGACGGTGACCTCCGAGAGCAGTGCGCCTGCCAAGGGTCTGCGGGCCAAGGAAGCCTGAACTTTCGGCAGTTGAGGCAGTTGAGTGTGAGCAGGTCGTGACGGGAGTCCGTCACGGCCTGCTTTTTTCTGTTCTCCATCACTCGTACGTGCCAATTTCCGCGAGGGGGGCTCGGAGCGGGGTGCGGCCGTTCTAGTCTCCGGACCTTGGACGGTCGCGGGGAGGAGACAGTGCCATGCGGTCCATCGCTCCGTGGGCGCGCGCCTACATCCTGTGCGTTGCCCTGGCCGGCGCCGCCTGCGCCGCGCCCGCGCTGACCTCACGCACGCCGTGGGCCGCGCTCGGGCTCCTCGCCGCGCTCTACGCGGGGTGCGAGCAGGCCTCGCGGTGCCGGGTCATCGGCCGCCGGGGGCCGAACGGCCTCGGCACCTTCTTCCCCGTGCTGCTCGCCGCCGTCTTCCTGCTGCCGCCCGCCGCCGCCGCGCTCGTCGCGGTGCCGGGAGCACTGCTCGCCCGCGTCGAGCGGAGCCCCCGGTGGGTGCGCAGGGTCTGGCGTGCGGCCCAACTGGCCCTGGCCGCCTGGGCTTCGGCATGGGTGCACGGAGCGCTCGGCGGGCACGATGCGGTGGCCGCGCCCCATTTTCCGTACGCTCTCGTGCCCGCCGGAGCGGCCGTCCTCGCCTTCGCCGCCGTACTGACCGCCCTGGACGGCGGCATCCTCGCCACCGCGGAACGGGTGCCGGTGCGGGCCGCCTGGCGGGGGCTCTTCCTGCGGTCGTTCGCGCCGGTCGCGGTGCACGGCCTCGCCGGTCTGATGATGGCGGTCCTCTGGCGCAGTCCGTACGGGCCGCTCGCCGCGCTCCTGGTGCTGCTTCCGATGGGGGTCTCCTGCTGGGTCTTCGCGCAGTACCACCGTGAGCGGGCCGCCCACCAGGCCACGATCCGGGCGCTCGTGCAGGCCGTCGACATCAAGGACCAGTACACCCGCGGGCACAGTGAGCGCGTGGGACGGGCCTCCGTGATGATCGCGCGGGAGCTGGGGATGGCGGACGAGAGGGTGGAGAGCCTGCGGTTCGCCGGGATCCTGCACGACGTCGGCAAACTCGGCGTACCGACCCGGCTGCTGCGCAAGGACGGGCCGCTGACCCCGCAGGAGCGGCGGGTCATCGAGCTGCATCCCGAGTACGGGCACGAGATGGTGCGGGGGATCGGCTTCCTCGGGGAGGCACGGGCGGCGATCCTCCACCATCACGAGCGGATCGACGGGAGCGGTTACCCGTACGGGCTCGTGGGGCGGCAGATTCCGGAGTTCGCGCGGGTGGTGGCCGTCGCGGACGCGTTCGACGCCATGACGTCCACGAGGTCCTACCGGAGGGGGAGGCCTGTTGATGCCGCCCTGGCCGAGTTGTCGCGGTGCGCGGGGTCGCAGTTCGATCCCGCCATGGTCGCCGCGTTGCAGCGGGCGCTTGGCCGGTACGGATGGCACCCCGAGGTGACTGCTGACGTCGCGGGGAGTGTGCCGTCCCCTCGCCGGGGGGAGCCCGGAGTTCCCGCTTCCCCCGGGGCGGGAGCACGATGAGCGCTGCTCTTTCGGAACCCGGAGCTGACGCTCACCCGTTCCGCCTTGCGGAACGCCTGCCCACAACCGTGGCGGGGCTGGTTTACGGCTCCGCCGGAGTCCTCACCGTGCTCGCCCTCTGCTGGACCCTCTGGCGTGGAGTGGCCGAAGGCGGGGTCGCGCTGGCCTTCGGGGGGCTTGTGGCGGTGGGGGAGCTGGCGCGGTGGGGCGCCGGTGGAAGCGATCGGGAGCCCGCGCCGCTCGGTGCCGCGGGCGCGCTGGCGTACGCACTCCTCGGGGAGGTCGGGGGGCGGCCCACGCACCACGGCGTTTTCCAGGTGATCGCCGTCGTCGTCGCAGCAGCGCTCGTCGGGGCCGTGCCGAACGTGGCGCTCGGCAAAGGGCCCGCCCTCGACCATGTGGCGCGGCGCGTGCTCACGGTCGGCTTCGCCGCCGCGTGCTTCCAACCGCTCTACAACGCGGGGAGGTTGGGGGAGTGGGCCGGGCAGGGGCCCGCCTTCGCCGTCGTCATCGTTGCGCTGCTCGTCCTGACCGCCCTCTGTGACGCCGTGCTCGCCGCGGCCATGGCGCACGCCCGTACCCGATGGCCTTTCGGGCCGCTCCTGCGCGACGAGCTGCGGGCCATGCTCGGCATCGGGTCCGCCGTGTGCGCGACGGGGGCCGTCATGGCGCTCGCGGTCGCCGTGGCGGGCCTCTGGGCGCTGCCGGTGTTCAGCCTGCCGCTGCTCCTGACCCAGCTGTCGTTCGGGCGGTACGCCGCCGTGCGGACCACCTACCGGCAGACCATCACCTCGCTCGCCCGGTCCACCGAGATCGCCGGGTACACCCCGCAGGGCCACGCCCGCCGCGTCGCCGCGCTCAGTAAGGCCGTCGGGCGTGAGCTGGGTCTCTCCGCGCCTGACCTCGCGGTCCTGGAGTACGCGGCTCTGATGCACGACATCGGGCAGCTCTCCCTCGTCGACCCCGTTCCCGCGGGCGCCACCGCGGCCCTGCCGGACGCGGAACAGCGGCGCATCGCCCTGCTCGGGGGCGCCGTCGTGCGTCAGACGGGGGTGAACGGCGACGTCGCCGTGGTCGTGGAGCGGCAGGCGGACCCCTATCGCGAGCAGCCGCTCGCCGCCCGTATCGTGCGGGCTGCCAACGCGTACGACGAGATGGCGAGGGGAGAAGGTCCGGGGGGCCCGCTCAACGCCCTGGAGAGGCTGCGCCTGGGCACGGGCCGCGACTACCAGCCCGAAGTGGTGGAAGCCCTGGCCCGGGTCCTTTCACGGGGCGGTCATAGCTTGCCGCCGGTTGGGTAACCCATGGGTAATGAGCGGCCGTCCGACCGTACGTGGTTGGATGCGAAGAGGGCCCTCAGGGGCACAGCTGGACTACAGGAACTCAGTAATCGGCAGGCGGGAATCGTGAGGATCTTCGGCAAGGGACGGCACCGGCCCTCCGCCTCATGGCGGCAGGCCACCGACCGCGCCTTCACGCTGATCGGCGACGGGCGGTACGAGGACGCGGGCGCGCTGCTTACCCGCGCGGCAGATCTCGAGCCGTGGCTCTCGGAGTCCTGGTTCAACCTCGCGCTGCTCCACAAGTTCCGGCACGACTGGGAGCAGGCGCGCGCCGCGGGTCTGCGGGCCGTCGCGCTGCTCGACCGGTCGGCCGGCGCCCCCGACTGGTGGAACGTGGGGATCGCCGCCACCGCCCTGCAGGACTGGCCCCTCGCCCGGCGCGCCTGGCAGGCCTACGGCCTGCGCGTTCCGGGCGGTGTGGCCGCCTCCGGGGAGCCCACCGGCATGGACCTGGGCAGCGCCGCCGTGCGGCTCTCGCCCGAGGGCGAGGCCGAGGTCGTGTGGGGGCGCAGGCTCGACCCCGCCCGGATCGAGATCCTCTCCATTCCGCTGCCCTCTTCCGGGCGCCGCTGGGGCGAGGTCGTGCTGCACGACGGCGTCCCGCACGGCGAGCGGACGACGGGGGCCGGGGACTCGTATCCGGTCTTCGACGAGATCGAGCTGTGGGCGCCCTCGCCGGTCCCCACCTGGGTGGTTCTCCTCGAGGCCGCCACGGAGGACGACCGGGACGCCCTGGAGAAGCTCGCCGCGGACGCGGGCTTCGCCGCCGAGGACTGGTCGTCGTCCGTGCGGCTGCTCTGTCGTATGTGCTCCGAGAGCCGCATGCCGAGCGACGAGGGCGACGGCGAACACCTGGACCCGCACGACCACAGCGAACCGGGCCATCCGGGCCCGCTCGGCCACCGCAGCCCCGGCGCCCTGTGGGTGCCCGAGCGCGAGTGCGGCATCGCGGCGCCCGCCGCACTGGTGCGCGGGCTCCTTGACGGCTGGGTCGCGGACAGCCCGGACTCCCGCGACTGGCGGGATCTGGAAGAGGTCTGCTGACTCCTGGCCGTAGGCTGTACCGGCACTATCTCTTGTGGGTTCCCAGGAAGGCGTACGTCGGACAATGGCGCAGGACACTGAGCAGCAGGCCTCGGGCGGGGTCCTCCCCGTAGACGACGAGGGCTTCGTCATCGACACGGAGGACTGCGAGGAGCGGGAGACCGCCTACCGCGAGCGCGGCACCTCCCGGCCCATCACGGTCGTCGGCAACCCTGTGCTGCACAAGGAGTGCAAGGACGTCACCGCCTTCGACGACGAGCTCGCGCAGCTGGTCGCCGACATGTTCGCCAGCCAGCGGACCGCGCAGGGCGTGGGCCTTGCCGCCAACCAGATCGGCGTCGACCTCAAGGTCTTCGTCTACGACTGCATGGACGACGAGGGCGTGCGGCACGTCGGCGTGGTCTGCAACCCCGTGGTGCGAGAGATCCCCGCCGAGCGGCGCCGCCTGGACGAGGCGGGCGAGGGCTGCCTCTCCGTGCCCACCGCCTACGCCGACCTGGCCCGCCCGGACTACGCCGAGGTGACCGGGCAGGACGAGAAGGGCAACGCGATCAAGGTGCGGGGCACCGGCTACTTCTCGCGCTGCCTGCAGCACGAGACGGACCACCTGTACGGCTACCTGTACATCGACCGCCTCTCCAAGCGCGACCGCAAGGACGCGCTGCGGCAGATGGAAGAGGGCACTCCGCGCTACCCCGTCGTGCCGAACGCCTGAGCACAGCGAGCAAGCAAGCCACCTGCGGCCCCTGGTCGGGATCTCCCTCCCGTCCAGGGGCCGTTCGCATGGGCTGTTCGCATGGACCGGTCAACTGTGCGAGCAAAACAGGCTCACGATGATCCAAATTTAGTCACGTACATGGATTTTTTCGGCACTGGGGGGTAGTGAATGGCGCAAATCTGTTCCCTGAACGGTCAGTTGTGGTGCTGAATGGAAAGCGCGGGGAAACGCAACGGCGCGCGCCCGGCACGGCGGGAGGGGCGTACGTCCTCAAGCGGCTGAGAGGGGCCAGTTCGTGCCTGCATATTCATTTGGCACTTCACCGACACAGTCACAGACACCGGCGGTATCCGTGCCGCCGGCGTTGGCGCTCCCGGTGATCGAGGCGGATTTTCCGCGACGACTACATCCGTATTGGCCGGAGCTTCAGGAAAAATCCAGGACATGGCTGCGCGAAATGCGCCTCATGCCCGCGGACAAGGTAGAGCGGTACGCCGACAGTCTGTGCTACACGGACCTGGTGGCGGGCTACTACATTGGCGCGCCCGATGAGTTGCTCAGCGCGATAGCCGACCTCAGCAGTTGGTTCTTCGCGTGGGACGACCGGCACGACCGCGACTCCGTGCACGGCAGGGCGGCGCAGTGGCGCCGCCTGTGCCGCGGCCTCCACGAGACGCTCCGGGCGCCCCGGCAACAGCTGAACCACCGGGACCCTCTGGTCGCCGGGTTCGCCGACTGCGTCCTTCGGCTGTACTCGCAGCTCGGGCCCAGCTGGAACGCCCGGTTCGCCCGGCATTTCCACAGCGTGATCGAGGCGTACGACCTGGAGTTCAGGAACCGCAGGACCGGTACCGTACCGACTGTGGAGGCCTACATCGAGCTGCGCAGGCTGACGTTCGCGCACTGGACGTGGATCGACCTGCTCGAACCCACGGCGCGGCACGAGCTGCCGCAGGACGTGCGGAAGCATCCCGCATATCGGCGGGCGGCGCTCGCCACGCAGGATTTCTCCGCCTGGTACAACGACCTGTGCTCACTTCCCAAGGAACTCGCGGGAGATGAACTGCACAATCTCGGGATCAGTCTGATCCAGCACGAGGGTCTTTCCCTCGAAGAGGCCGTGGCGGAAGTCCACCGGCGAGTGACCCGATGCATCTCGGATTTCCTCGCGGCGGAAAAAGAAGTATTGCGTCTCGCAGGTCAGCTGGCCGACGGAAGCGCGTACGGCAAGGAACTCTCGGACGCGGTGGAATCGTGCGTCGCCAACATGCGGAACTGGTTCTCTTCCGTCTACTGGTTCCACCACGAATCCGGTCGCTATCGGGTGGACAGCTGGGACGACAGGTCCATTCCCCCGTATGTGAGCGACGTGGAAATGAATGGCGCGGGAATCAGCGACTTGGCTGAAATTGAATTGGTAGGTGAGGAATGAGCGTCGAATCCGCGATACCCGCGACTCCCGCGGCGACTCCACCGCTCGTCAGCGGTGGTGCCCCGCTCATCGGCCACGCCTGGAACCTGGTGCGCGACCCGCTCGGCTTCTTCGCCGCGCTGCGGGACCACGGTGATCTCGTACGCATCAGGCTGGGCCCCAAGACGGCGTACGCGGTCTGCGACCCTGAGCTCGTCGGGCAGCTGCTCCGGAGCCCCGACTACATCGTCGGAGGGCCGCTCTGGGACACCCTGGAAGTGCTCCTCGGCAAGGGTGTGGCGACCAGCAACGGCAAGACGCACAAGCGTCAACGGCGCATGATGCAGCCCGCGTTCAGGCGCGAGCGGATCGCCGACTACGCCAAGGTGATGGAGGAGGAGGCCCGCGCCACGGCCGCCCGCTGGCAGTCGGGCGACACCGTCGACATCAACGCGGACATGTTCCGCACGGCCGTGCGCGTCGTGTCCCGCTCGCTCCTGGAGGTCGACGCGATCGGCGAGAAGGCGGACCGCATCGCCGAATCGCTGCACACCGTCTTCGAAGGGCTCTACCGCAGGATGGTGCTCTCGGTCGGGCCGCTGTACCGCGTGCCGACGCAGGGCAACCGCCGTTTCCAGAGCGCGCTCGCCGATCTGCACGCGGTGGTCGACGAGATCGTCGCCGAAGGCAGGGCGGCGGATGCGAGCCAGGGCGACCTGCTGGCCGAAATGCTGCGGGCGCACGATGAATCAGGTCAGCCGCTCAGCGATCAGGAGATCCACGACCACGTGATCTCCCTCGTCGTGGCGGGCGCCGAGAATATCGCGTCGACCTTGGCGTGGACGTTCCATCTGCTGGCCGAACACCCCGAGCAGGAAAGGCGATTGGTTGAAGAGGTAAATGGCGTCGCACCGGATCGGGAGATCACATTCGCCGACCTCAAGGACCTTCCGCACACCCGGAATGTCGTCACCGAGGCCATGCGTATACAGCCGGCTGCCTGGATATTCACGCGCCGGTCGGTAGGAGAGACCACCCTGGGCGGCTACCGCATTCCGGCCGACGCAGACATCGTCTACAGCGTGTATGCGATGCAACGCGATCCGCGTTCCTTCGAGCAGCATCTTCGGTTCGACCCGGACCGGTGGAATCCGGAACGAGCTTCAGATGTACCGGAGTTCGCGATGATGCCGTTCGGTACGGGTAACCGCAAGTGCCCGGGCGACCACTTCAGCCTGGCCGAACTCGCCATCATTCTGGCCACGGTGGCCGCCAAGTGGCACCTGGCGCCGATCGCGGAGACCGACGCCGACACGAAGATCGGCATCACCCTGCAGCCGAAGAGGCTGGTTCTGCGGGCAGAGAGGCGCTGATGGCCGCCGGTCCGCGGAATGTGCGCCGGTAGGCGTTGGGTGTGGTGCCGAGCGCCCGCAGGAACTGGTGGCGCATCGCCGCGGCGTTGCCGAAACCGGCACGCCCGGCGATGGCGTCCACCGTGTCGTCCGATCCCTCGAGCAACTCCTGCGCCAGGAGCACCCGTTGGCGCAGGAGCCAGCGGTAGGGCGTGGTGCCGGTCTCCTGCTGGAAGCGGCGGGCGAAGGTGCGCGGTGACATGTGCGCGCGCTCGGCGAGCAGCTCGACGGTGATGTCCGTGTCCAGATGGCGCTCCATCCAGGCGAGTACCCCGCCCACGGTGTCGCACGCCGTGCGTGGCAGGGGGCGTTCCACGAACTGGGCCTGACCGCCGTCGCGATGGGGTGGTACGACCATGCGCCGGGCGATGGCGTTGGCGACTTCCGTACCGTGCTCCTGGCGCACGATGTGCAGGCAGGCGTCGATCCCGGCGGCGGTGCCCGCCGATGTGATGACCGGGCCCTCGTCCACGTACAGGACGTCGGGCTCGACCCGGGTGCGCGGATACTGCACGGCGAGCTCCGCGGAGTGCCGCCAGTGGACGGCGCAGCGGCGGCCGTCGAGCAGCCCCGCGGCGCCGAGCACGAAGACCCCGGAGCAGACGGAGAGGATGCGGGCCCCGCGGTCCGCCGCGCGGCGCAGGGCGGCGAGCAGATCCTCGGGGAAGTCGCGCTGCGCGAAGGACTGGCCCGCGGGAACGGCGATGAGGTCGGCCTCTTCGAGCCGGTCGAGGCCGTACCGAGTGGTGATCGTGAACCCCGCGTGATTGCTCAGGGGCCCGCTCTCACCCGCGACCACCGCGAAGTCGTACACGGGAAGGCCCGCGTCGCTCCGGTCGAGGCCGAACACCTCGCAGACGACGCCGAGTTCGAAGGGATTCACGCCGTCGAGCAGCACGGCGGCCACGTTTTTCAGCATGTCTGCCAGTGTGCCGCGGGACTGGCAGTAAGTCGATGGTGTGTGGCAGTCCTGCCACTGACGCGCCTGTCCGGTGCGCAGGACAGTAAGGACATGAACGCAATCCTCGATTACGCGACCGTCCTGACCGTCCTCCTTCTCCTGGCCGCACCCGCACTCGTCGGGTACGTCCACGACCGCCGGATCGACCGCGAGCTGCGCGAGGCGGCGTCCACCGCCTCGCGCAGCCCGGCGCGGCTAGAACTCGTCGTCGAAGGAGACCGAACCCTCGACCGCGACCTGGTAGGCCGAAGGACGCCGCTCGAAGAAGTTGGTCAGCTCCTGGACACCCTGGAGCTCCATGAACGAGAACGGGTTTGAGGAGCCGTAGAGCGGCGCGAACCCGAGCCGCTGGAGCCGCTGGTCGGCGACGCACTGCAGGTACTCGCGCATGGAGTCGGTGTTCATGCCGGGCAGGCCCTCACCGCACAGGTCGCGCGCGAACTGCAGCTCGGCCTCGACGGCCTCCTTGAGCATGTCCGTGACCTGCGTCTGCAGCGCGTCGTCGAAGAGCTCGGGCTCCTCCTTGCGGACGGTGTCGACGACGTCGAAGGCGAAGCTCATGTGCATCGTCTCGTCGCGGAACACCCAGTTCGTGCCGGTGGCGAGGCCGTGCAGCAGACCGCGCGAGCGGAACCAGTAGACGTAGGCGAAGGCACCGTAGAAGAAGAGCCCCTCGATGCACGCGGCGAAACAGATCAGGTTCAGCAGGAAGCGGCGCCGGTCGGCCTTGCTCTCCAGCTGGTCCATCTTCTCGACGGAGTCCATCCACCGGAAGCAGAACTCCGCCTTCTCGCGGATGGAGGGGATCTCCTCGACCGCGTCGAAGGCCGCGGCGCGGTCCTCCGGGTCGGGCAGATAGGTGTCGAGCAGCGTCAGATAGAACTGGACGTGCACGGCCTCCTCGAAGAGCTGGCGGCTCAGGTAGAGCCGCGCCTCGGGGGAGTTGATGTGCTTGTAGAGCGTGAGCACGAGGTTGTTGGAGACGATCGAGTCACCGGTCGCGAAGAACGCGACCAGACGGCCGATCATGTGCTGCTCGCCGGGCGAGAGCTTGGCGAGGTCGGAGACGTCCGAGTGGAGGTCGACCTCCTCGACGGTCCAGGTGTTCTTGATCGCGTCCCGGTAGCGCTCGTAGAAGTCGGGGTAGCGCATGGGACGCAGGGTCAGCTCGAAGCCCGGGTCGAGGAGGTTCTTCACGGCGTTGGTGGTGCTGGACATTACTGGCAGGCCTCGCAGGACTCGGGGTTTTCCAGGGAGCAGGCGGCGGCTTCTTCGGCCGTTGCCTGCGTAGGTACGGGGGCGGCGGTGGCGGTCTGGCCCGCCGCCGCGCGGGCGATCCGGGTCGCCGGGCGTGAGCGCAGGTAGTACGTGGTCTTCAGACCCTGCTGCCAGGCGTAGGCGTACATCGAGGAGAGCTTGCCGATGGTCGGCGTCTCCAGGAACAGGTTCAGGGACTGCGCCTGGTCCAGGAACGGCGTGCGCGCCGCGGCCATGTCGATCAGGCCGCGCTGCGGGATCTCCCACGCGGTGCGGTAGAGGTCGCGCACCTCGGCGGGGATCCAGCTGAAGCCCTGCACCGAGCCGTTGGCCTCGCGCAGCGCCTCGCGGGTCTGCGCGTCCCAGACGCCGAGTCGTTTCAGCTCCTGCACCAGGTAGGCGTTGACCTGGAGGAACTCGCCGGAGAGCGTCTCGCGCTTGAAGAGGTTGGAGACCTGCGGCTCGATGCACTCGTACACGCCCGCGATGGACGCGATGGTGGCGGTCGGCGCGATCGCGAGAAGCAGCGAGTTGCGCATGCCGGTCACGGCGATGCGTTCGCGCAGCGCGGCCCAGCGCTCCGGCCAGGTCAGCTCGACGCCGTAGTGGTCGGGGTGCAGGACGCCGCGCGCGGTGCGGGTCTTCTCCCAGGCGGGCACGGGGCCGTTGCGCTCGGCGAGGTCGGCGGACGCCTCGTACGCGGCGAGCATGATCCGCTCGGCGATGCGCGTCGAGAGGGCGCGCGCCGCGGGGGAGTCGAAGGGCAGCTTCAGCTGGAAGAAGACGTCCTGGAGGCCCATGGCGCCCAGGCCCACCGGACGCCAGCGGGCGTTCGACCGGCCGGCCTGCTCGGTCGGGTAGAAGTTGATGTCGACCACGCGGTCGAGGAAGGTGACGGCGGTGCGGACGGTCTCGTCGAGCCGCTCCCAGTCGATGTCACCGGCGTCGGTGTCCACGAAGGCGCCGAGGTTCACCGAACCCAGGTTGCAGACGGCGGTCTCCCCGTCGTCCGTCACCTCCAGGATCTCCGTGCAGAGGTTGGAGGAGTGGACGGTGTGGCCGGGCTCCGCCGTCTGGTTGGCGGTGCGGTTGGCGGCGTCCTTGAAGGTCATCCAGCCGTTGCCGGTCTGCGCGAGGGTGCGCATCATGCGGCCGTACAGGTCGCGGGCGGGGATGGTCTTGCGGGCGAGCCCGTCGGCCTCGGCCTTGCGGTAGGCCGCGTCGAACTCGTCGCCCCACAGGTCGACGAGCTCGGGCACGTCGGCCGGGGAGAACAGCGACCAGTCCTGGCTCGCGGCGACGCGGCGCATGAACTCGTCCGGGATCCAGTGCGCGAGGTTCAGGTTGTGCGTACGCCGCTGGTCCTCACCCGTGTTGTCGCGCAGCTCCAGGAACTCCTCGATGTCGGAGTGCCAGGTCTCCAGGTAGACCGCGGCGGCGCCCTTGCGACGGCCGCCCTGGTTCACGGCGGCGACGGAGGCGTCCAGGGTCTTGAGGAACGGCACGATGCCGTTGGAGTGGCCGTTCGTGCCACGGATCAGCGAACCGCGGGCGCGGATACGGGAGTACGAGAGGCCGATGCCGCCCGCGTGCTTGGAGAGGCGCGCGACCTGGTGGTAGCGGTCGTAGATGGAGTCCAGCTCGTCCAGGGGCGAGTCGAGGAGGTAGCAGGAGGACATCTGCGGGTGGCGGGTGCCGGAGTTGAAGAGCGTCGGCGATGACGGCAGGTAGTCCAGGCGGCTCATCAGGCGGTACAGGGAGGCGACCTCGTCCACCGAGCGCACGCTCTCGTCCTCCGCCAGGCCGCTCGCGACACGCAGCATGAAGTGCTGCGGGGTCTCGATGACGTGCCGGGTGATCGGGTGGCGAAGGAGATAGCGGCTGTGCAGGGTGCGCAGGCCGAAGTAGCCGAAGCGGAAGTCTGCGCCGTCCTGGAGAGCGTCCTCCACGAGAGCGTCAAGGCGCTCCGCGTGGTCGACGACGAACGCGGCGGTGCGGTCCGCGATCAGGCCCTCGCGGTGTCCCACGGCCACCGAGTCGGAGAAGGAGCGCACGCCCTGCGACGCGGCCTCTTCCCGGATGCTGAGGCTGAGGAGCCTGGCGGCGAGCTGCGAGTAGGTCGGGTCCTCGGAGATGAGCCCGGCGGCCGCCTCGGTCGCGAGCTCCCGCAGCTCCGCCAGATCCGCCTTGGCCGAACGGCCGCGCAGCGCTGCGGCGGCGACCCGGCCGGGGTCGGCGTCGGGGAGATCGGTGGTGAGGTCGGTCAGGGTGCGCAGCAGCGCGGTTCCTGGGCCGTCGCCGGTCTGCTGACCATCGGTGGTCTGCTGACCGTCGGTGATCTGCGCTGACGCAGGTTCGGCTGGCGCGATGGTCACGGAGCACTCCCTCGCTCGGCTCGGAGCCTTGAGGAAGGGAGGAGTGACACACGGGCGCGCCGGGGCAGGGCTGCGCTCCGCGTCCACCAGCCCATTCCACGAGGCCCGGACGTCGTTGGCACCCGGACCGGTCGGAACGGGCGCGCTGCCGACAGGTCTTCGGACTCGCGAGCACGACAAATGCGCACTCATACACCGTTGCGGGACAGTTCCGGACTTGCACCGGATTCCCCTGCGGCGACAGCGAGCACGAGCATACATCTTGTGCTGGCTCTGGGCGGCAGCCCCATATCTTGTGTCGGCGTGTACGACAGCGGGCCGCCGGAAGAATCC